>JAYUQE010000306.1:0-10469 GCA_043756905.1 Burkholderiales bacterium
CATCGTTGACAAGGTTAACCGCGACGTGAACACGATCCTGGCGATGCCCGATGTACAGGAACGCATGGACACCTACGGCGCCGAAGACGGCGGCGGCAGCGCGCAGAAGTTCGCCCAGTTCATTCGCAGCGAACAAGAGAAGTGGGGCAAGGTGGTGAAGGACGGCAATGTGAAAGTGGATTCATGATCATTCGCGCGATGGTGCAATCGGGCGTTGTACGGCACAATGCCGTAACGCTTACAAGTTGTGAATCATGCCAGCAGAACAAACCGCCCGCCTTGAAGCCCGCCTGCCGGCGAGCATTTACGCCATGCTCAAGCGTGCCGCCGAATTGAAGGGCCGCAGCTTGAGTGATTTCGTCATCAGTGCCGCGCACGATGCCGCCATGCGGGCGATTGAAGACGACAAGGTTGTTCGCCTGTCAGTGCAAGACCAGGAGCGGTTCGCCGAGGCGCTGGCCCGGCCGCCTGCACCCAACCAGGCGTTACGCCGCGCCAAGCGCTTGCACGCTGCCAACGTTGAGGCGCGGTGACGCGCGATAGCGCGCGGTGACGGGGTTCATATCCGAAATGCTCGGTGCGCACGAGCGCGCAGGTTTCAACTGCGGCCATGAGCGCATCGACCGTTACTTTCACGAAGCGGTGTCGCAAGACGTCAAGCGCCGCTATGCCGCTTGCTATGTGCTGGTTGACAAGGCGAGCGGCAAGCTGGCGGGTTTTTACACACTCTCAGCGCACAGCATTGCGCTGAACGACATCACGCCAGCCTTGGCCAAGAAACTGCCGCGCTACCCCACGGTGCCGGCTGCACTGATCGGCTGGTTGGGCCGCGACCTCTCCTTTCGAGGCCAGGAGGTGGGCAGCATGCTGCTGTACGACGCCATCGCGCGCGTTGCCACGTCGCCCATGGGTGCGCACGCGATTTGTGCTGACGCCATTGACGCTGCTGCCGAAGCGCTTTATGAGGCGCATCAATTCGAGCGCTTTACCAGCCGCCCGGGCAGCTTCTTTCTGCCTGTGAAAACCGCGCTGGCGTTGGTGGCCCTGCCGGCCAAACCTGCGCCGCGCGAGCGCCCCACCAGGCCCCGCTAGGCCTTGACTTCAAGCGCCCCGCGCCGCACTTGGTCGCGTTCTAACGATTCAAACAAGGCTTTGAAGTTGCCTTCGCCAAAACCTTCATCGCCGCGGCGTTGAATGAATTCAAAGAACACCGGCCCGAGCACGGTTTGCGAGAAAATTTGCAGCAGCAAGCGCGGCTGGCCGCCTGCGGTGGAACCGTCGAGCAGGATGCCGCGGGTTTGCAGCGCCGCCACGTCCTGGCCATGGCCGGGCAGGCGTTCACTCAGCATCGTGTAGTAGATGTCGTTCGGCGCGGTCATCAGCGGCACGCCGGCCAGGGCCAGGCGGTCCACCGTGGCGGGCAGGTCGTTGCAAATCAGCGCCACGTGCTGGATGCCTTCGCCGTTGAACTTCATCAAGAACTCCTCAATCTGGCCGCCGCCTTGCTTGCTTTCCTCGTTCAACGGAATGCGGATCAGGCCGTCGGGTGCGGTCATGGCCTTGGAGGCCAGGCCGGTGTACTCGCCCTGGATGTCGAAGTAGCGCAGCTCGCGGAAGTTGAACAGCCGCGTGTAGAAGTCGGCCCAGAAACCCATGCGGCCGCGGTACACGTTGTGGGTCAGGTGGTCGATGCTCTTCAGGCCATGGCCCGGCGGGCGGCGGTTGGCGCCGGGCAGGAAGGCGAAGTCGATGTCGTAGATCGATGCACCGTCTTCGAAGCGGTCGATCAAATACAGCGGCGCGCCGCCGATGCCCTTGATGGCCGGCAGGCGCAGTTCCATCGGGCCGGTCTGCATGTCCAGCGGCTGCGCGCCAAGCTCAAGCGCGCGCGCATAAGCGGCGTGCGAATCGGCGACGCGAAACGCCAGGCCGCAGGCGCACGGGCCGTGCTCGGCGGCAAAGTAACCCGCCGGGCTCTTGGACTCGCGGTTAACGATGAAGTTGACGCCGCCCTGGCGGTACAGCACCACGTCTTTCGAGCGGTGGCGGGCGACCAGGCTGAAGCCCAGGGTTTCGAACAGCGGCTCCAGCACATTCGGCGTGGGCGAGGCGAACTCAACGAACTCGAAGCCCATCAGGCCCATCGGGTTGGCGGTGGCATCGGTCATGTTGTGTTCCTTCTGGGCGATCTGGGCCAGGTCGAGCCGGGTTGTGCAGTTCAGCTACGCGTCTCAAACACGCCCAGCTTGGTGTGCAGCGGGGTTTCGTCGGCGATGAAGATGAATGCCGGCTGCGTGGCCGATGCATTGGCCAGCGACACCGGCGTGTAGCCCGGCGCGCAGCAGGTGTCGGCCTCGGCCAGCGTGAAGCGCTGGGCATCGACCCACACCGTGGCGCCGCCTTCGATGACGTGAAACACCATGGCCGGGCTGCGCACGGGCAGTTTCAACGTCTGGCCTGGGCGCAGCATGAGGGCGTAAAAGCCCAGGATGTTCTCGGCATGGCCGCCGGTTTCGGGGTTGCTGTAGGTGAGTTGCACGGCTTCAAGATCAGGCTGATCGGCGGCCAGGGATTCCAGCGCCGCGCGCGCATCCGCCCAGGGGTAGCGCAGCAATGGGTAGGCGCGCCGGCTGCGCTCGAACACCGGCGTGGGAACCAAACCGCCGCGTGCATAGGCGCGCTCGCCGTGCTGGGGCTTCACCTGCTGGCGGCCGCCGTCAACGTGGTAACTGGCTTCCATGTAATACACCAGCGGCAGGTCGAGCACGTCGAGCCACACCACGGGCTCGCTGCCGTCGTGCCCGTGCTCGTGCCACAGGCCGGTGGGGGTGAGGATCAAATCACCGCGCAGCATCGCGCACTTCTCGCCATCCACCGTGCTCCAGGCGCCAGTGCCTTCCACCACCATGCGCACCGCGTTGGGCGTGTGGCGGTGCGAAGGCGCCCATTCGCCGGGCAGCAACAACTGCATGCCCAGGTACATGGCGGCGCTGGCCTGCATCTTGTCCAGGCCATGGCCCGGGTTGGCCAGCACCAGCACGCGGCGTTCAGCCTTTTCAATCGGCGTCAGCTCGCCGGCACGCATCAGCAGCGGGCGAATGGTGGCGTAGGGCCAATGCGTGGCGCGCGTGTTCAGCGTGGGCTGGTGCGGCGGCAGCACGCCGCGCAGGCTGGGCCACAGCGGCACCAGGTTGTGGCTGCGCAGCTCGGCCACGTATTCGGGCGGCAGGTCTTCGATTCGGCCCAGCTCAGTCATCTCAAACTCCTGTTCAAGGCTTTGGCAAATAGACCACCATGTCGACTTCCACCTTCGCATCCACCATCAGGCGCGCTTCGGTGGTGCTGCGCGCCGGGCGGCCGTTCGGAAAGTAGCTCATGTAGATGCGGTTGAAGGCGCCGAAGTCGCGCGCGTCGGCCAGCCAGCAGGTGCACTTGCACACGTCGTCGAACGTGGCGCCGGCCAGGGCCAGCACGCGCCCCAGGTTGTCCAGCACCTGCCGCGTTTGCGCCTCGATGCCGCCGGCCACGATCTCGCCTTCGGCGTTGGCCGGCACCTGGCCGGAAAGAAAGATGAAGTCGCCCGCGCGCACCGCTGGCGAGAAGGGGCGCGCCTGGCGGTCTGAGCCCAGGGGTGGGGTGCCGAGATATTCAAGGGGCATGCTGGGCCTTCAGTGTGGCGACAGGGTGTCAAGAATAGCCGCACCTCCTCATTGCCGGGTCCTCCTGACCCACCGGGTATCCTTTTGTTCCTGGGCGTGGGCGTGCCGCCCGAGGTGCCCACCTGGGGCGCCATGGTGGCTGGCAGCCCGCAGCATGCGCGCCAGGCGTTCTGGGTGGTGGCGTTCCCGGGCCTGGCCATCATCATCACCGCGTGGTCGCTGCAATTGCCAGGCGACGGCGTGCGTGACCTGTTAGACCCGCGGTTGAGAAGGGCACTGTGATGAGTTTGCCGAACGATGTGCTGCAAGCCGGCATGAAGGGCTACCCGCATGGCCACGCCGCCATGCGCTGCGCCGAGGTGGTGCGGATGGGCTGGAACGTGCTGGCCGGCGACCTGCCCTTGCCCGTGGCGGTGTTGAAGCGCGAGGCGCTGGAACACAACCTGGCCTGGATGCAGCGGCAAGCGCAAAGCTGGGGCCTGAGCCTGGCGCCGCATGGCAAAACCACCATGTCGCCGCAGCTCTTTACGCGCCAGCTTGCAGCGGGGGCCTGGGGCATGACCTTTGCCACCGTCACGCAGCTCGGCGTGGGCGTGGCCGGCGGCGTGCGGCGCGCGCTCATCGCCAACCAGGTGGTGGCCGATGCGGACCTGGCCGGCATTCAGCACCTGCTGGTGCAGCACGCCGGGCTGCGCGTGGTGTTCCTGGTTGATTCCCACGCGCAACTGGCCTTGATTGAAGACTGGGTGCAACGCAACCCCGGTTCACCAACGTTCGAGGTGATGCTTGAAGTGGGTGTGGCCGGTGGCCGTACCGGCTGCCGCAGTCATGGCGATGCGCTGGCCCTGGCGCAGGCCCTGCACGCCAGCCCGGCCGTGCGCCTGGTGGGCATTGAATGCTACGAAGGCCTGGCCGCGCAGGGGCGTGACGACACCGATGTGCCCTATGCACAGGCCTTGATGCAGCGGGTTCAGGCCGTGGCGCGGCACTGCGCCGAGCAAGGCTGGTTTGAGGGCGACGAGGTGCTGCTATCGGCCGGCGGCTCGGCCATCTTCGACCTGGTGGTGCCCGGCCTGAAGCTGGCGCTCGACACGCCGAATGGTGGCCCGCTTCGCCCTGAGCGCGGCCCGCTGCGCTCTGTGCGCGGCCTGCTGCGCTCGGGCTGTTACGTCACCCACGACCACGGCCATTACAAGCGCCTGGTGAACGTGGTGGAGCGGCGCCTGGGCTGTGCGCTGAACAGCAGCCTGAAGCCGGCGTTGGAGGTGTGGACGCTGGTGCAAAGCTGCCCCGAGCCGGGTTTGGCGTTGCTGACGGCCGGGCGGCGCGATGTGTCTTTCGATGTGGCCTTGCCCACGCCCATCGCCCGCGCGCCGCGTGGCAGCCTGCAAGCGCAGGCGGTGCCGGCAAGCTGGAAGATCACGGCGCTGAACGATCAACACGCCTACCTGCGCTGGGATGATGCCGACGCGGCGCATGCGCCGCAGGTGGGCGAGCGCGTGGGCCTGGGCATTTCGCACCCCTGTACAACGTTTGACAAGTGGCAGTGGATGCCCATCGTCGAAGCCGACTACCGCGTGAGCGACGCGGTGCGCATCTTTTTCTGACTTGAGCACAACCCGCCGGCGCCGGCACCGTTGACCGAAGCGCCGGCCCGGCCTTCAAGCTTCAGTCAACGGGCGCCGGCGGCACCTTGAAGTTCTGGCCCACCGCGCCGGAGTCGAGTACCAGCGGCGCGGTGAATTCACAGAACGGAATGCCGTCGCCGCCAATGCCGCTGTCATACGCGAAGCCGGCGCCCGGGTTTTCCAGGGGCGTTGAAACACGCGGTAGCCGCCGGTTGCACGCGATGATGCGAGCCGCCTGCTTCATCACCTCACCCACACGGAATGCCGCCATGTTCATCCGCAATTGCTGGTACGTCATCGCCTGGGAACATGAAGTTCCGGCTGATGGCCTGTTCACGCGCAAGGTGCTGGGCGAACCCATCCTGCTGCTGCGCACCGCAGCCGGCGCCGTGGTGGCGCTGGAAGACCGCTGCTGCCACCGCCTGGCGCCGCTGTCAACCGGCCAACGCGAAGGCGACTGCGTGCGCTGCGGCTACCACGGCTTGAAGTTCGACACGCAGGGCCAGTGCGTCGAGGTGCCCGGCATGGCCAGCGTGCCGGCGCACTTGAAGGTGCGTACCTACCCGGTGCAGGTGAAGAACCGATGGGTGTTTGTGTGGCTGGGCGACGCGGCCAGGGCTGACCCTGCGCTGTTGCCCGACAACTTTTCCAACGCCCACCCCGAATGGGCAAACGTTCCAGATTACCTGCACTACAACGTGCCGTACCTGCTGATCTGCGACAACCTGCTCGACTTCTCGCACCTGAGCTACGTGCACGCCGGCACCCTGGGCGGCACGCCGGCCATTGCGCGTGCACGGCCAACGATTGAAAAGGCTTTCTTCCCCGACCGCAGGCAAAGCGGCATCAAGGTCAGCCGCCATGTGCCCGATGTGCCGCCGTCGCCGTTCTGGAAGAGCTTCCTGCCGGGCATCGAGGGCCAGTTCAACCGCTGGTTCATTTACGACTTCGTGCTGCCCGGCACGCTGCTGATGCATTCCGGCGGCCGGCCGGTGGGCGCGGTGGCGGATGATGATTCGCAGGCCGTTCACCTGCACAGTTGCCAAACGCTCACGCCCGAGACCGAAACCAGCACGCACTACTTCTTCCAGCAAAGCTGCCGCGCCAGCTATTTGGAAGCCGCACCCAACACCGCCGCACTGCTGCACGTGGCGCTGCTGCAAGCCTTTGAAGAAGACCGCGCCATGATCACCGCCCAGTGGCGCAACCTGGCTGCCGACCCGACGCGCGCCATGGCCGCGCTGCCGTTTGATGCGGCGCTTGGGCAATTTCGTGCGCTGGTGGAGCGGCTGGCCAAGGCCGAGGCGGTTTGATCAGGACAAGCGCGCCGCCTGACGCACCCCCCGCGGCAAGGTCAAGGTGAACGCCACGCCGCCTTGCACATCGCCGAAGGCCGCGCCGGCCGGCGCATTGAAGTGCTGGGTGCCGACGCCCTGGCGGTGGAAAAGTCGGCCAGCTCACCGCAACCGCTGGCCGCCTTGGGCCAGTGGGCCGCGCCGGCCTGGAAGCGCGGCACGGTGAGCCTGCGCGGAGCCTGAATCAGAGGTCGCGGTAACCGGGGTCGATGCGATCCACCTGCCGCACCAGCGCATCAAACACATCGCGCCCGGCGCCGTGGTTCGGGTTGAACTGCAAGGCGTCGCGCGTGCATTGCGCGGCCACCTTCTCGCTCACCGGAATGGCGCGGCCCATGCTCAGCGTGGCCAGTTGAATTTCACAGGCGCGTTGCAGCGTCCACAGCACGGCAAAGGTCTGCGCCAGCGTGCCGCCCCAGGCCAGCAGGCCGTGGTTGCGCAGAATCACGGCCGGCTTGTTGCCGATGCTGGCCAACAGGCGCGGCGCCTCTTCGGCGTGGATGGTGATGCCTTCAAAGTCGTGATAAGCCACCATGTCGTGCAACTGCGCGCTATAGAAATTGGTCTGCACCAGCCCGCCTTCCAGGCAAGCCACGGCCACACCGGCGGTGGTGTGGGTGTGCATCACGCAATGCGCGCCGGGCAGGGCGGCGTGAAGGGCGGCATGCACGGTGAAGCCGGCCGGGTTCACCGGGTGGGGTGAACCGCCCTGCACACGGCCTTGCAGGTCGATCTTCACCAAGTTGCTGGCCGTCACCTCGCTGTAGTGCAGGCCGAAGGGGTTGATGAGGAACTGCGTGCCGTGCGCATCGGCGCTGCCGCTCACCTGTTCCGTTAGGCGCACGGTGATGTGGTTGTAGATCATCTCCGTCCAGCCCAGCATGGCGAAGATGCGGTAGCAGGCGGCGAGTTCCAGGCGGGCGGCACGTTCGTGGAGGTGCATGGTGGCAGTCTAGCCTTGCGAGCGTGTGCGGTGATGCTTCAGGCCGCCGCCCGTTCAGGCGGCGCTGAATTCATCACCGCCATGCGATCACAAGCTGCGCATGGGCCGGCCCAGCGCCACCGACGCTGAAGCGGTTACCTTCAAGCCCAGGTTCGGGTTGCGTTGCTCGGCGCTTTGGCCCGCGTGGTTGACGAAGTCGCCTACCCAGCGTTTGGAGGCTTGCGCTTCAGTAGCCGGCGCACGGCGCGAATCGCTCTTCTTCAGGGCCCAGTCGATCATTGGCGCGGTGGCATCAAGCTCAGCTTGTTGGTTCGATACGGGCGCGCCGCCGCTCAGCCACAGCGCAGGGCGTTGGGCCGTGGTGCTGGTGCTGGTGCTGGGCAAGGCCGCTGCGAGGCTGCGCTGGCCGGCGAGCATGGCCTCGGCCATGGCGCCGCTGTCGGCGTGATCCATGCCGATGGCGTGGCCGATTTCGTGCACCAGCACGCTGAGCATGTCCATGCGGCCAGCGGCGCCGCCGCTGCTGGCGAACAGCGAGCCGGCGCTAAATTCACTGTTGTCGCCAGGTGTCAGGTCCATGAACCAGCCAAAGCCGGCGGCGCTGCGATCCAGCACGATGAGGTCTTGTGAAGCCAGCCCCACCACGCCGGCTGCCAGGTCAGCAAACTCGATTCGCATGCTGCCAATGCTGTCCAGCGCCGCAGCACTGGCGCCAGCGGCGCGCCACTGGGTGATGGCGGCGCCTAGCACTGCTTGCACGGCTTCTTGTGCGAGCACTAACGCGCCGGCATCAGGCGCGACAGCGGCGCCCAGAGCGTGCAGCGGCGCCATCACAAAATCGTCATTGCTGATCAGGCCAATGGCGGTCGGGTCTTTAATGCCGGCATTGACCGCATTGCTCAGGTTGAGGAACAAGGCCTCATCTTGTTCGACCAGGTTGTCGCCATTGATGACCACGGCGATGATCTGCGTCAATGGGCCGCCGGGCGCAAAGGTCAAGGTGCCGCTCTTGGCTTCATAGTCCGAGCCGGCGGTGGCGTTGTTGTTGGCCGTGGCGTAGGTGACCGTGACGGTCTTCGTGCTGGCTTGCGACAGGTTCACGCTGAAGACCATGTTCTTCGTGCCGCTAAGGCCTTCGGTGATGGTTTGGTCGCCCAGGATGCCGGTCGTAAACGACAGCAGTGCCTCGCTGTACGGCCGCACCTGAATGTTGCCGCCATCAAGCGTTTGCAGCGCGGCCTGGGTACCCGTCCAATTGGTGGCAAAAACCAGGGTACTGCCGTTCATCAAACGCAAGGAATACTTGTCGGTGCCCTTGGCATTGCTGCCAGTGCCGGGCTCGCCGTTGTCGTCAACTTGCAGCGTCATGTCAAAGTTGCCAGGAACTGAAATCGGGCTGGCCGAGTTGGTCACGTCGGTCAGGCTGGCCTTGGCGGTAAAGGTGGCCAAGCCCGTTGCGGCATCCACGCTCAAGGCGCCCGAGGCGTTTGACTTGACTTGGTAGACGTGAAGAACCCCCAATGAATCCGTGCCGCGGAAGATGGCGTTCACCTTGCCTTGCACGTTCGTCATGCTCTTGTTGTAGCCAATGTTGATGCCAAAGTTCATCTTGCTTGCGGCATCGGCCTTGTAGGTGCCGCTTGAACTGCTCGCCACCACGTAGCCACCGCCGTTGATGGTGTAGTCCACGGGCTTGGCCACGGTGATGAGTGTGCTGTCAACAGGGGCGGTGTAGTAACCGCCGACGATCGTCTCCACCCGATAGATGGCTGCGTTCGCGCTGCCAAGATTGGCCGAATAGCTGGCCTGGGCCAAGGCCAGCTTGGTATCGCTGCCAATCAAGCCAAGGCTGGGTGTGATAGTGGCCAGCAGCGAGCCGCTGAAGGCGTCGTACACCTTGAACTGCACGGTCGCATTGAGAATGGCCCCGGCATTTGAATCAGTGCCGGGACTGACCGCGGTGATGTCGCGGATCACGGCTTCCAGCGGCACTGTGGCATTGCTAGAGGTGGGCGAGCTGGTGCTGGCGAAGCTTTGCCCGGTGTAGGTTACGTCGGCGTTTTCCTGCGTGACGGTCAAAGTAAATGCTTGTACATTCGAAACCAGGGGGCCATCTGAAACCGTGACCGAGATGGCGTAGGTTCCGGGCGCAACATTGGCTGTGCCGCTGACCGCCCAGCTACGTTGCCCAGGCAGCCCCGCGGCCGTGCTTTCAATGGCAGTGCTGAGCCCCGCAGGCAGGCCGGCAATGACAGCGCCACCATCCTTTGTGTAGCTGAACGCTGCGGTCAACTGAGACCCCGCGGTGTCTACATCGGTTGCGCTGACGGTGACGGCCGCGATGGCGTCGCTGTATTGACGAGTCTGCGATCCGGCTATCGCACCGAGCACCGGTGCGTCATTGACCGGCGCAACATAGACCGTGATGGTGTTCGGCGTTTGATCGAGGTTCAGTCCCCCAAACGCCGTGCCGCCGTTGTCTTGAACCTGGAATGTGAAAGTCGCGTACGGCGTGCCGAACTCGTTCAGATCGGGATGAAACTTCAAATTGCCTAACGTGACATCACCAAGCCCGACAACTTGCCCCGCAGACACTGACGCCGCTCCCAACTTGAGCACACCATCAGTAGCCAGTGTCGTGATCTTGACCGCGCTGAGCTGATTTGCAGGAATGTCGTCTGGATCGCTGAAACCAAAATCTGCTGCGGTGAGCGTGTAGGCGGTGTCCTCGTTCGTCGAGACAGCCTTGTCCGCGCCCGCCGGCGCGTCATTGACCTCATTGACCGAGATGCTGATGGTCTCGGTGTCGAACAGGTTGGCGGCATTGCTGCCGTTGTCGGTGACGGTGATGGTGGCGAAGTAGCTCGCGCCACCCTGGGCCTCG
>JAYUQE010000307.1:0-3715 GCA_043756905.1 Burkholderiales bacterium
AATTTCAGAGCCTCCTGCATGGCTCGGTTGTAGGCATCGTCGCGGCCCATTTTTTCGGCCAACATTTCACCCACCAATCGCGATACGCTGGTGTTACGCCGCGCCGCTTCCATGCGCGCCCAGTCGGCCACGTTGTCTTCCATCGTCACCGTCACGTTTTTCATGTCGTCTCTTTCACGAAGTCAGTGCAACACTATTTTCGTGCTACACGAATTTCGTGTCAATTCCGGAGCCGCATTTCAGCTGCCCGGGCATGGGCCTGTAACCCTTCACCGTAAGCCAGCTCCGCCGCAACGGGCCCAAGAATGTTTGCGCCCGCTTCGCTTACTTCAATGATGCTGCTGCGTTTTTGAAAGTCATACACCCCCAGCGGTGAACTGAAGCGTGCGCTGCCCGAGGTGGGCAAGACATGGTTCGGCCCGGCGCAATAGTCGCCCAGGCTTTCGCTGGTGAAGGCGCCCAGGAAGATGGCGCCGGCGTGTTTGAGCAACGGCTCCCACTGTTCCGGCTGGCGCGAACTCACTTCCAGGTGCTCGGGTGCGATGCGGTTGCTGAGGGCACAAGCCTCTTCCATGCTGCGGGTGTGGACGAGCGCGCCGCGCCCTTCAAGCGAGGCGCGAATCACCGCATGACGCCGCATGCCAGGCAGCAGGCGCTGCATCGCGGCCTGCACGGCGTCGAGGTAGGCCGCGTCAGGGCACAGCAGGATGCTTTGGGCCAACTCGTCATGCTCGGCCTGGCTGAACAAGTCCATCGCCACCCAATCGGGCGGCGTGCTGCCGTCAGCCAGCACCAAAATTTCACTTGGCCCGGCAATCATGTCGATGCCCACCTGGCCAAACACGCGCCGCTTGGCGCTGGCCACGTACGCATTGCCCGGGCCGGTGATCTTGTCGACCTTGGCCAAACTGGCCGTTCCATAGGCCAGGGCGGCAACGGCCTGCGCGCCACCGATGGTGAACACCCGGTGCACCCCGGCCACGTGCGCCGCGGCCAGCACCAGGGCGTTGCGTTCACCGCGCGGCGTGGGCACCACCATGATCACCTCGCCCACGCCGGCCACCTGGGCCGGCACGGCGTTCATCAACACACTGGACGGATACGCCGCCTTGCCGCCGGGAACGTAGATGCCCACCCGGTCGAGCGGCGTGACCTTCTGGCCCAGCAGGCTGCCGTGTTCGTCGCGGTAGCTCCAGCTGCGCCCGCACTCGTGCAACTGGCGCTCGTGGAAGGCGCGGATACGCGCCGCAGCGGCTTGCAGCGCGGCGCGCTGGGCCGGTGGCAGGCCGTTGAAGGCGGCCAGCAAATCAGCCGCTGGCACTTCAAGCTCAGCCAGGCTGGTGGCCAAAACGCCGTCGAAGCGCGCGGTGTATTCCAGCACCGCTGCATCGCCGCGCGAACGCACGGCGTCGATGATGGTGGTGACGACTTGTTCCACCGCCGCATCGGTTTCGGCTGAAAACGCAAGCAGGCCGGCCAGCTCGGTGTCGAACCCGGTTGATGCCGTGCTCAACCGGCGAACCTTCAGGTCCATCACCCCTTCTCCACCGCCGCGGCCAAGGCGTCGATCAGGCTGCGGATCGGTTCGCGCCGCGTCTTCAACGCCGCCTGGTTGACCACCAGGCGCGCAGAAATATCCATGATGCGTTCCACCTCGACCAGGTGGTTGGCCTGGAGCGTGGCGCCGGTGGACACCAGGTCGACGATGGCGTCGGCCAGGCCGGTGAGCGGGGCCAGCTCCATTGAGCCGTAAAGCTTGATCAGGTCAACGTGCACGCCCTTGTCGGCAAAGTGGTTGCGCGCAATTGCGGTGTACTTGGTGGCCACGCGCAGGCGCGAGCCCTGGCGCACCGCGTTTTCGTAGTCGAAGTCGTCGCGTGTGGCCACGCTGATGCGGCAGCGCGAGATGCGCAAGTCCAGCGGCTGGAACAGGCCCTGGCCACCATGCTCGATCAGCACGTCCTTGCCCGCCACGCCCAGGTCCGCCCCGCCGTACTGCACGTAGGTGGGCACGTCGCTGGCGCGCACCAGCACCACGCGCAGCCCGGGCTGGTTGGTGCCGATGATCAGCTTGCGGCTGTGCGCGGGGTCTTCGCTGACCTCGATGCCCGCCGCGGCCAGCAGTGGCAGCGTGTCGTCGAAGATGCGGCCCTTTGAAAGCGCCAGGGTGATCATGGCGGGCTCGCTCAACGCACTCTCTCGATGTCGGCACCCAGGCCGCGCAGCTTGGCTTCCATGCGCTCGTAGCCGCGGTCGAGGTGGTAGATACGGTCAATCGTGGTGTCGCCCTCGGCCACCAGGCCAGCGATCACCAGGCCGGCCGAGGCGCGCAGGTCGGTGGCCATGACATTGGCGCCTGAAAGCTGTGGCACGCCGTGGATCACCGCGGTGTGGCCATCGACCTCGATGCGCGCGCCCAGGCGCACCAATTCATTCACATGCATGAAGCGGTTTTCGAAGATGGTTTCGGTGACCTTGGCCGTGCCGTCGGCGATGCAGTTCACGGCCATAAGCTGGGCCTGCATGTCGGTGGGGAACAGCGGGTACTCGCTGGTGCGAAAGCCCACCGCACGCGGCCGCCCGCTGGCACGCACGTGCAGGCCGTCGCCGGCCACTTCAATGGTGGCGCCGGCTTCACGCAGCTTGTCGATGATGGCCTGCATGTGTTCGGCGCGTGCGCCCTTGATCAGCACATCGCCCCCGGCCGCGGCCACGGCGCACAGGAAGGTGCCGGCTTCGATGCGGTCCGGGATGATGTGGTGGCCCTGCGGCGGGGCAAACAGTTCGCGCACGCCTTCAATGCGCAAGCGGCTGCTGCCGATGCCGTCGATGTTCGCGCCCATGGCTTGCAACATGTGCGCCAGGTCGCTCACCTCGGGCTCCTGCGCGGCGTTGGCCAGCACCGTTTCGCCCTCGGCCAAGGTGGCGGCCATGAGCAGGTTCTCGGTGCCGGTGACGGTGATCATGTCGGTGCTGATGCGTGCGCCACGCAAGCGCGGCGGCTGATCCGTTCGCCCGCCCGCCACGCGCGGCACGTGGGCCACGATGTAGCCATGCTCGACGCTGATCTGCGCACCCATGGCCTGCAAGCCCTTGATGTGCTGGTCCACCGGCCGCGAGCCGATGGCGCAGCCGCCAGGCAGCGAGACGCGGGCCTGGCCGAAACGCGCGAGCAACGGGCCTAGCACCAGAATGGAGGCGCGCATGGTCTTGACCAGGTCGTACGGCGCCTCGGGCGCCACCACCGAGCGTGCATCCACCACCACCTGCTCGGGCCATAGTTCGAGCCGCTGCGCCACCACGCCCATGTGGCGCAGCAGCTTGAGCATGGTGGCCACGTCTTGCAGTTGCGGCACGTTGTGCAGCGTCACGGCCTGCGCCGTGAGCAGCGCCGCGCACAGCTCAGGCAGCGCCGCATTCTTGGCGCCGGAGATCTGCACCTCGCCGGCCAATGGGCGGCCGCCGCGGATCAAGAGTTTGTCCATGAAGGGAAGGCGAGTGAGGCGCTGCGCGGGCCGTGGCCTGCGTGCTGCCGTGCGGTTTACGGGCAGTTAACGATCGGGTTCAGCGGCCCATTCTGCGGGCGTAAGCGTCTTCATCGACAGCGCATGAATTTGCTCGCGCATTCTATCGCCCAGGGCCGCGTACACCTGCTGGTGGCGGGCCACGCGCGAGCGGCCTTCGAAGGCCGGCGAGACGATGGTGGCGAAGAAGT
>JAYUQE010000308.1:0-3713 GCA_043756905.1 Burkholderiales bacterium
GGCACCACCGGCCTGCCCAAGGCCATCGTCCACGGCCACGGTGGCGTGATCCTGGAGCAGCTCAAGTCCATCACCTTTCACCTCGACATCCACCCCAGCGTGGACACCGATGAGCGTTTGTTCTGGTACAGCAGCACCGGCTGGGTGATGTGGAACCTGGCCGTGAGCGTGCTGCTGAACGGCACCACCGCCTGCATCTACGACGGCCACCCCGGCCACCCCGACACCACCACCCTGTGGCGTTTCGCGCAGGCCACGCGCGCCACTTTCTTCGGCGCCGGCGCGGCCTACTACACCGGCTGCATGAAGGAAGGCCTGTCGCCCAAGAGCTTCATCGATGTCTCGCGCATCCGCGCGCTGGGCTCAACCGGCTCGCCGCTGCCGCCGCAGGCCTATGAATGGGGCACGCGCGAAGTGCGCCCCGACGTGTGGTGGGCCGTGATCAGTGGCGGCACCGACATTGCCGGCGCCTTCCTGGCCGGCTCGCCCGAGCTGCCCACCGTGCCCGGCGAAATGCAGGCCCGCGCGCTGGGCTCGGATGTGCAGGCCTGGGACGAAGCCGGCCAGCCGCTCATTGATGAAGTGGGCGAACTGGTGTGCGCCCAACCCATGCCCTCGATGCCGCTGTACTTCTGGGGCGACACCCAGGGAAAGCGCTATCGCGAGAGTTATTTCGACAGTTACCCTGGCGGCGATGGCAAACCTGCGGTGTGGCGCCATGGCGATTGGCTGCGCATCACGCCCAGCGGCGGCGCCATCGTCTACGGCCGCAGCGACGCCACGCTGAACCGCCACGGCCACCGCTTGGGCACGGCCGAGCTGTACCGCGTGGTGGAGGCCGCGCCTGAAGTGTTGGATAGCCTGGTGGTCGATATCGAATACCTGGGCCAGCCCAGCTTCATGCCGCTGTTCGTGGTGCTGCGCGCCGGCCTGGTGCTCAGCGACGCGCTGCGTGCCAGCCTGAAGCAGCGCATCCGCAATGACCTTTCGCCGCGCTTCGTGCCCGACGAGATCGTTCAGGTGGCCGAGGTGCCGCGCACGCTCACCGGCAAGAAGCAGGAGCTGCCGGTGAAAAAGCTGATGCTCGGGCGCGCCCTGGCTGAAGTGGTGAACAAGGATGCGTGCGCCAACCCTGGCGCCTTCGACTGGTACGAGGCCTATGCGCGCCAGCGCGCCGCGCTGTCATCAACAAGCTGAACCTCGTCAACGAAAGCACGAACTGAATGGCCACTTCCAACCCGCACACCATCGACTGGGAATTGCGCCTGGGCTTCTTGATCCACGACGTCTCGCGCCTGCGCCGCAGCGCTTTCGACCGCTGCCTAAAACCCATGAACGTGACGCGTTCGCAGTGGTGGGTGCTGGCTTACCTGTCGCGCAAAGACGGCATGACGCAATCACAGCTGGCCGAAGAACTTGATTTGGGCAAGGTGGCCGTGGGCGGCCTGATCGACCGGCTTGAAAAGGGCGGCTTGCTGCGCCGCGAGGCCGACGCGAACGACCGCCGCGTGAACCGCGTTTTTCTCGAACCCGTGAGCAAGCAGTTGATCGTGCGCATGCGCAAGCTCAACCACCGCATGAACGCGCAAATCTTGGCCGGCATCACCGATGCCAAGCTCGAAGCCTGCGCCGTCACGCTCGACGCCATCAAGCGCAACATCCTGGCCTATTTGCAAAACGGCGAGGCATGAACAGCTTGCGAGATTCGCATCGCCGTCTTTCGCATCGCATCCTGGGGCTTCAGCCCAGCTCGCGATAGAAGTAGGTGGTGCTGCACAGCCCGCCCTGTGGCCACAGGGCGTAGCCGGGTATCTCGCCCACGCGCTGCCAGCCCAGGCGGGCATACAGGCGTTCGGCGTCGCCGCCGGTCACGGTGTCCAGCACCAGCAGCGTCTTGCCGCATTCGCGCGCCAGCGCCTCGGCCGCGCGCATCAAGGCCGCGCCCACACCGGTGCGGCGTGCGCGGCGGTGCACCAGCATCTTGGCCACATCAGCCCGGTGCGGCTGGTTGTCGGGCTGCGCCAGCACCAGTTGCACCGTACCGACGATGCCCTGGGCGTCTTGCGCCACCAGCAGCGCACGCTCGCCGTGCGCCACGCCATCGGCCACGCCCTGCCAGAAGGCCAGGGCCTTCGATTCAGGCAGCGGCAGCATGAAGCTGACGCTGGCGCCGCCCTCCACGCAGTCGATCAGCAATTCCGCCAGGGCGTGCTGCTGGGCTGCACTGACGCTGGCCAGGCGCTGGATGTCAGGGCTGCGCAGGCGCGTAGGGGCAGACATGTCTGGATTGAGTCAGAGCCTGTGAATGAATCCGGCGCGCCCGAGCGGGTGCTCCAGCCGGTGTCGATCTAGGCGCAAAGCACAGCCATAGCTCGGGCTATGGCGAGCATTTGCAACGACGAGCGGCGCCGTCTGGGGCGGCCGAGCGGGCGTGCTGGATTTGTTCACAGGTTCTCAGGCCACGCGGTGGCCGCTGGCGGCGTCGAACCAATGCAGGTGTTGTGGCGGCACGGCCACCTGAACCAGCGCGCCGAGCTTGGGTGCGGGCAAGGTGGCATCCAGCCGCACGGTGAAACCCTCGCCGCCCAGGCGGCCGTGGATCAGCCGCTCGGCGCCGAGCATTTCCACCATCTCCACTTGCAGCGGCCAGCCGGCCTGGTCGCTCAAGGCCACGTGCTCAGGCCGGGCGCCGAGGATCAATTCACCTTCACGCGGCGCCGGCGCATCGAGCGCAAAGGCCTGGCCAGCCAGCTCGAAGCTCGCGCCGCGCGCGCGCCCCTTGAGCAGGTTCATCGGCGGGCTGCCGATGAAGCCGGCCACGAAGGTGGTGGCCGGGCGCATGTACACCTCGTCAGGTGTGCCAACTTGTTCCATGCGCCCGGAGTTCATGACGATCATGCGCTGCGCCAGTGTCATGGCTTCAACTTGGTCGTGCGTGACGAACAGCGAAGTCACGCCAAGTTCAGCGTGCAGCTTCTGAATTTCCAGCCGCGTTTGCGCGCGCAGCTTGGCATCGAGGTTCGACAGCGGCTCGTCGAACAGGAACACCTGCGGCTGGCGCACGATGGCGCGGCCCATGGCCACGCGCTGGCGCTGGCCGCCTGAGAGCTGGCGCGGTTTGCGCTCGAGCAAGCCGCCGAGTTCAAGAATCTTCGCCGCCTTGTCCACCCGCGCCTTGATTTGCTCGACCGGCACCTTGGCGATCTTCAAGCCATAGGCCATGTTGTCGAACACGCTCATGTGCGGGTACAGGGCGTAGTTCTGGAACACCATGGCGATGTCGCGCTGGGCGGGCTCGATGTCGTTCACCACACGCGCGCCGATGGCGATCTCGCCGTCCGAGATTTCTTCCAGCCCGGCCACCATGCGCAGCAGCGTGCTCTTGCCGCAACCAGACGGGCCGACGATGACGATGAATTCACCGTCCGCGATCTCGGCGCTGACGCCGTGGATGACTTGCAGCGCCTTCGGGCCGGTGCCATAGCGTTTGACGACATTGCGAATCGAGATCGAAGCCATTTCAGTTTTGCCCCCAAGGGCCTTCGGCCCGTCCCCCCGAGGGGGAGCGAGCGCTTTGGGACGGCCCGGCAGCGCTCATTTCTCCGTGTCCACCAAACCCTTGACGAACCACTTCTGCATCAGCATCACCACCAGCGCCGGCGGCAGCATGGCCAGCATGGCGGTGGCCATGACCACGTTCCATTCGATGTAGC
>JAYUQE010000309.1:0-3705 GCA_043756905.1 Burkholderiales bacterium
CCCTGAAGCCATTGCTGCAGCGCGCGGCGAGTGTTTGGTCTGGGCGCTGGAGCGCGGCTCGCGCTCGGGCCGCGTGGCCTACCAGTTCGCGCGCGACTATTTCGGCCGACAAGCCAGCGGCGGGCACGGCACTTGAGCGCGGCCCACGAACGCACGCCCGTTGATGTGGCGGTGGGCGTGTTGATCGATGCCCAGGGCCGCTTCCTGCTCACCTCGCGCCCGGCCGGCAAGGTCTACGCCGGCTACTGGGAATTCCCGGGCGGCAAGCTGGAGGCGGGCGAAAGCGTCGAGCAGGCGCTGCGCCGTGAGTTGCATGAGGAACTGGGCATCACCATCGGCGCGGCGCTGCCCTGGAAGATTGAGTTGATGGACTACGAGCATGCCCGCGTGCGCCTGCACTTCTGCAAGGTCTTTGCCTGGCAGGGCGAGTTGCAGATGCGTGAAGCGCAGCAGATGGCCTGGCAGGCCTTGCCGGTGCAGGTGACGCCCGTGCTGCCAGGCACGCTGCCGGTGCTGCGCTGGTTTGCCGCCGAACGAGGCTTTGCCGGCGCCACCCACGACGTGTGATTGCTACACTGCCCCGATGAGCTGGCTCGACGAAGTGAAGTGGGACGCCCAGGGCCTGGTGCCCGTGGTGGCGCAAGAACAGGGCAGCAACGACGTGCTCATGTTCGCCTACATGAACCGCGAGGCGCTGGCGCGCACCGCGCAATTCGGCCAGGCGGTTTACTACAGCCGCTCGCGCCAGCGCCTGTGGCACAAGGGCGAGGAGTCTGGCCACTTTCAACAGGTGCATGAAATCCGCATCGATTGCGACGCCGATGTGGTGCTGTTGAAGGTCACGCAACTTGGCCAGGAGCCCGGTGCGCCTGGCATTGCCTGCCACACCGGGCGCCACAGTTGCTTCTTTCGCAAACTCGACGGCCAGGCCTGGCAGAGCGTGGAATCCGTGCTCAAGGCTCCGGCAGACATTTACAAGCAGCCATGAACGGCGACGACACCTTTGCCCGCCTGGCCCAGGTGGTGAAGCAGCGCCGCGCTGGCGACCCCGAAAAAAGCTACGTCGCGCGCTTGTTTTCGAAGGGCGCCGACGCCATCTTGAAAAAGGTGGGCGAGGAAGCCACCGAGGTGGTGATGGCCGGCAAGGACGGCGACGCCACCAAGGTGGTGCAAGAAGTGGCCGACCTGTGGTTCCACACCCTGTTGGTGTTGGAACAGTTCGGCCTGCAACCGGCTGACGTGTTGGCGGAACTGCGCCGGCGCGAAGGCCTCTCAGGGCTGGAAGAGTTTGCCGCCCGCAAGCTCAAAGGCCGCGAAAGCGAGGGTGTATGAACCAGGTAGTCGACATGGGCGCGCGTGACAGCTCGCTCAAGACCGTGGGCCAGATCAGCTACTTGCTGCACACCATCGTGGCGGTGGGCGCGGTGCTGCCCGGCGCGCAGGCCAGCACCTTGCTGCTGCTGGTGGCCTTCATCATCGACGTGGTCAAGCGCGGTGATGCCGCGGGCACCTGGCAGGAGTCGCACTTCAGCTGGCGCATCCGCAGCGTGCTGTGGGCCGGCGGGCTATACCTGATCACCGCACCGTTGTGGCTGGCTTTCATCGTTCCGGGCTGGATCGCCTGGGGCATCATTTCGGTCTGGTTCCTCTACCGCGTCATTCGTGGCTGGATGAACCTGAACAGTCAACAGCCCATGCCCACGTAAAGCGGTGTGCCCAACATGAGCGCTGAGCTGAACTGCATCTTTTGCAAGATCATCGCCGGGCAGATCCCGGCGAAGAAGGCTTGTGAAGACGACGAACTGCTCGTCTTCCATGACATCGCCCCCTGGGCGCCGGTGCATGTGCTGGTCGTCCCCAAGACCCATATCACCACGCACTACGACATCACGCCCGAGCATGCCCCCATGCTTGGGCGCATGCTGGCCCTGGCGCCACGGCTGATGCGCGAACTGGGGGTGAACAACGGCTTTCGCACCCTCATCAACTGCGGGCCCGACGGGCACCAGGAAGTGCAGCATCTGCACGTGCATGTGATGGGCGGCCCCAGGCCCTGGCTGCGGGGTTAGCCGCCGGCGTTGGTGGATCCTCGCGGCCTAGAATCGACGCAAGACATTTCAGGAGTGATGACATGGGTTCATTCAGCATTTGGCATTGGTTGATCGTGCTGCTGGTGGTGGTGTTGATCTTCGGCACCAAGAAGCTGAAGAACATGGGCAGTGACCTGGGCGCTGCCGTCAAGGGCTTCAAAGACGGCGTGAAGACGGGCGGCGATGCCGCAGCGGGCGACGCCGCCCCCACGCAGCAGGTGCCGGGCCCGGCGCATGACGCGCGCAACACGGTCGATGTCGAAGCCAAGACCAAGAGTTGAGTTGGCTTGAGCTGCGCTGCCGCTGAACACGCTGCATGATCGACTTCGGTTTCGACAAGATCGCCCTCATTGGCGCGGTGGCGCTGATCGTCATCGGCCCTGAGAAGCTGCCGCGCGTGGCCCGCACCGTGGGCCACATGCTGGGCAAGGCGCAGCGCTACGTGGCCGAGGTGAAGGCCGAGGTGAACCGCTCGATCGAACTCGAAGAACTGAAGAATGTAAAGACGCAGTTCGAAGACGCGGCGCGCAACGTTGAACAAGCCGTGCAGGGCGAAGTCGCGCAGGCCAACGCAGCGTTCGAGTCGACCTGGAGCTCGTCGACCCAGGGGCTGGAATCCGCCTACCACGCGCCGCTGGAAGAGCCGCCGCCGAGCTACAAACACCCGAAGAAGCACTGGCGCTTGAAGCGCAGCGCCGTGCCCGGCTGGTACAAGCAACGCAATGGCGTGCGCACGCGGGCGCTGTCTGGCGCGGCGCGGGTGGCGCGCTATCGGCCGCGCGTCAAAGCGGCGCCATGAGCCCGCCGGAAAAGGACGAGCTGGAAGGCACCGAAGCGCCGTTCATCTCGCACCTGGTGGAGTTGCGCGACCGGCTGGTGCGCATCATGCTGGCCGTGGGTGTGGGCTTCGCACTGCTGGCCGTGTGGCCCGGCCCGGGTGCGTTGTATGACCTGCTGGCCGCGCCGCTGAAGGCGCAGTTGCCGCCCGGGGCCACGTTGATCGCCACCAACGTGATCTCGCCGTTCATCGTGCCGCTGAAGATCACGCTGCTGTGCGGTTTCTTGCTGGCCTTGCCGATCGTGCTGTACCAGGTCTGGGCCTTTGTGGCGCCGGGCCTGTACAGCCACGAAAAACGCCTGGTGCTGCCGCTGGTGGTGAGCAGCACCTTGCTGTTCTTCGCCGGCGTGGCGTTTTGCTACTTCTTTGTCTTCGGCCAGGTGTTCAAGTTCATTCAGAGCTTTGCGCCCAAGAGCATCACCGCCGCGCCCGATATCGAGGCCTACCTGAGCTTCGTCATGACCATGTTCATCGCCTTCGGCGCGGCCTTCGAGGTGCCCGTGGCGGTGGTGGTGCTGGCCCGGCTGCGCGTGGTGAGCATCGAGAAGCTGCGCGCGTTTCGC
This sequence comes from Burkholderiales bacterium, assembly GCA_043756905.1. Taxonomy (GTDB): domain Bacteria; phylum Pseudomonadota; class Gammaproteobacteria; order Burkholderiales; family Burkholderiaceae_C; genus Rubrivivax. The sequence goes on from JAYUQE010000309.1 coordinate 3,492, forward strand.
GGCTACTTCATCGTGGTGGCGTTCATCATCGCCGCGGTGATCACGCCGCCCGACGTGGTGTCGCAACTGGCGCTGGCCATTCCCATGTGCATCTTGTACGAAGTGGGCATCTGGGCGGCGCAGATCTTCATCAAGCACACGCAGGCGCCTGAGGCCGAAGGCGAAAGCAAGCCCGGCGCTTCTTAGCGTTTTTCAGCGAGCCTGGCGCTGCACC
>JAYUQE010000310.1:0-10434 GCA_043756905.1 Burkholderiales bacterium
GGCCGGCGCAGGCAGCGTGATCGGCGAACCACTGGCTGATCTGAAACTGTACATCCTCGATCCTCAAGGCGAACCCGCGCCGCTCGGCGTGGCGGGCGAAATGTTCGTCGCCGGCGCCGGCGTCGCGCCGGGCTATCTCAACCGCCCCGAACTCAGTGCCGAACGTTTTGTGCGCGACCCCTTCGATGCCGACGCGAACGCGCGCATGTACCGCAGCGGCGACCTGGCCCGGCGCCTGGAAAACGGCGACGTTGAATACCTCGGGCGCATCGACCAGCAGGTGAAGATTCGCGGCTTTCGCATCGAGCTGGGCGAGATCGAAGCCGCCATTGCGCAGCACCCGCAGGTGCGCCAGGTGGCCGTCATCGCACGCGAAGATGTGCCGGGCGACAAGCGCCTGGTGGCGTACCTGGTGGTCAACGGCGCGGCGGGCCACGACGGCCAGATCGCCGACGAGTTGCGCCGCAGCCTGCGTGGCGTCTTGCCCGAGTACATGCTGCCGGCGCACTTCGTGTTCCTGCCGGCCCTGCCGCTGACGCAAAACGGCAAGCTTGATCGCCTGGCGCTGCCGGCGCCGGCGGCGGCCCGCAGCCACGGCAGCAAGCCTTTTGTGGCGCCGCGAAGCGCCGCCGAGCAAGCCATTGCCGCGGTGTGGCAAGCCGTGCTGCGCGTTGACCAGGTCGGTGCCGACGACCATTTCTTCGAGCTCGGTGGCGACTCGATCCTGAGCATCCAGGTCATCGCCCGTTGCCGCCAGCAGGGCCTTCACTTCACGCCGAAGGACTTGTTCAACCGGCCCACGGTGGCCGAGCTTGCACAGGTTGTGCGCATGGCGCCGGCCGCTGCGAAAGCCACGGCCGGGCCGGTGAGCGGCGTGGTGCCGCTCACACCCATCCAGCATTGGTTTTTCGAGCAAGGGTTCACTGACTCGCACCACTGGAACCAGGCCTTCATGTTCGAGCTGCCGGCGCGGATCGACTCTTCCGCCCTGGAGGCCGCACTGCGTGGGCTGTTGCGGCGCCATGACGCACTGCGCATGCGTTATCACCAAGACGCCTCGGGCCGCTGGGAGCAAGCCTACGGCGCTGAAGACGCGAGCCTGCCGCTGGAGAAGGTTGACCTGTCGGCGCTGGGTGCCGATGAGCAAACTGCGGCCATCGAACTGGCCGCTGCTGCCGCGCAGACCCGGTTCAGGCTCGATGCCGGTTGCCTGCTGCGCGCGGTGCATTACCAGCTCGGCGCCCAGGCTCGCGGGCGGCTGCTGCTGGCCGTGCACCACCTGGTGGTGGATGGCGTGTCGTGGCGCGTGCTGCGCGAAGATCTTGAAGCCTTGTACGTCGCCGCTGCCGCTGGCGTGGCTGCGCGCGTCCCCGAGGCCACAAGTTCGCTGCAGGCCTGGTCGCGCGTGCTGCATGAACACGCCCACAGCACAGCGGTGCAAGGCGCCTTGGCGCATTGGCGCGCCGTGGCGGCGCAGCCGGTGTGGCCGCTGCCGCACCATGCCGCGGGCCAGGCCGCCTTTGCCGCCACAGGCACGCTGATCACGCGGCTATCGCAAGACGACACGCGCGCACTGCTGCAGCGGCTGCCGGCGGTCTTTCATACCCAGATCAACGACGCCTTGTTGACGGCGCTGGCCCGCGCCCTGCAGCGCAGTGCAGGCCACTCGGTGCTGCGCATCGATCTCGAAGGCCATGGCCGCGAACACCTTGTTGACGGCATCGACGTGTCGCGCACTGTCGGCTGGTTCACGACGCTGTTTCCGATTGCGCTCGAACTCGACCCGGAGCACAGCGCGATCGACAGCTTGCTAACCGTGCAGCGCCAGTTGCAGCAAATTCCCGAACGCGGCCTGGGTTATGGCCTGCTGCGCTATTTGTCGCCAGACGCGGCCGTGCGGCAAAGCGTGGTGGGCACGGCGGCGCCGGTGTTGTTCAACTACCTGGGCCAGTTCGACAGCGTGGTGGCGGACTCGGCGCTGTTCAGTTTCGCCCGCGAGTCCACCGGGCCCTGGCGCAGCCCGCGCGCGCGGCGCACGCACCCACTGGAGATCGTTGCCGTGGTGCGCAGCGGGCAACTCGAAATCGCCTGGCACCACGATGCCGACGCCCAGCATGAGCCGTTCATCGCCCGGCTTGCCCACGACATGACGGCCGGCTTGCAGGAGCTGATCCAGCATGCACAACCCGGGCATCGCGGGCCGCGCATGCCCGCTGAATTCCCGCTGGCGCAGCTCGACGCTGCCACCCTGGCACCACTGACCGCCCGCTTCCCGCAGCTCGAAGACATCTACCCGCTCACGCCGATGCAGCGGCTGTTCCTGGCGATGGAATCGTCGCAGTCGAACCTGGGCTTTGAGCAATGGCATTTCCGGCTCGATGGCGCTGTCGACACCACGCTGCTGCGCCAGGCCATGGAACAGGTGGTGCAGCGCCACACCATGCTGCGCACGGCCTTCATGGCCGAAGGTGGCGCCGAGCCACTGCAAGTGGTGTTGGCGCAGGCGAGCCTGCCGTGGTCGCAGGAAGATTGGCGCGCTTGCGGCGCGCCTGAGCAATCCGCCCGGCTGAGCGCGCTGCTGGCGGCTGACGCGCGCGTGGGCTTCGACCTCGCCTGCGCGCCATTGATGCGCATGGCCCTGTGCCAGGTGGCCAACGATTCATATCACTTCATCTGGAGCACGCACCACCTCTACATCGACGGCTGGTCCTGGCCCATCGTGTTCGGCGACCTGTCGCGCGCCTATGCCGCGCTCGCAGCGGGCAGTTCAAGCTGGCCCGATGAAGCCGTGCCGTACCAGCGCTACGTCAAGTGGCTGGCCGAGGCCGCGCCGCAATCCGAAGCGTTCTGGAAGGCGCAACTGGCCGGCTTCCCGGGGCCCACGCCCTTTGCGCTGAGTGCGCCGCCCGGCGCTGCGGCAAACACTGCGAACACCGCGAATGCCGGGCAAGGCACCGAGGCTGCGGCCGAGGTGCTGGTCAGGCTGCCGGCGGCCACGACCAGCGCCTTGCAGGCACTTGCCCGCGGTGCGCGCGTCACCTTGAGCGCCGTGTTCAATGGCGCCTGGTCGCTGCTGCTGGCGCACTACAGCGGCGCCGCCCGGGTGGTGTTCGGTGCCGCGTTTTCGGGGCGACCCAGCGAGATCGAAGGCATCGAGTCCATGGTCGGGCCGTGCGTCAACAACGTGCCGCTGAGCATCGACGTGGCGCACGGCGACTTGCTTCAACCCTGGCTGGCACAGATCCAGCAGCGCCAGTTCGACGTGGCCCAGCACCAGTACGCGCCGCTTGAACAGATCCAGCAGTGGGCCGGCGTGGCCTGGCGGCACCGCCTCTTCGACAGCCTGGTCGTGTTCCAGAACTACCAGGTCGATGCTGCCGCCCGCGGCCTGGGCGCTAACGTGCGCAGCACCTTGGTCAGCGCGCCCGAAGCCACCAACTACGCGCTGACGCTGACGGTGGCCGTGGAGCAGGAACTGTGCATCCGCCTGATCTGCAAACCAGGCGCCCTGGCGCTGGCCGATGCGCACCTGTTTGCCCAAGACCTGGAGACCGCCTTGACCGCGTTGGCCGCGGCCGACTGTGCGACGCTGGGAGACGTCTTGCAACGGCTGCCACAGGGCACACGTGGGCGGGCAGGCCATGTCCTGGCGGCACGCGCCGCCGTGCGCCGCGCTGTTCACGCGGCGCCTGCCAGCGCTGCCGAGCGCGAGGTGGCCAAGATCTGGCAAGAGCTGTTCGGCGTCGACCAGGTTTCGCTCGATGACAATTTCTTCGACCTGGGCGGGCATTCGCTGCTGCTGTTGCGCGCGCATGCCATGCTGAAAGCCAGCGTACGCACCGATCTGCCCATCGTCGCCCTGCTTCAATACCCCACGGTGCGAACGCTGGCCCACTACCTGGGCGGCGGCGCCGAGGCCGACCGCCTGCAGGCCGCGAGCAGCATGCTCGACCGCGCCCAGAAGCAACGTGAAGCGCAACTGCGCCAGCGCAACCTTGCCACGAAGCAACGTTCGACATGAGCTACTCTGACGCCTACGACCCGCTTGACGGCATTGCCATCGTCGGCATGGCGGGCCGCTTTCCCGGCGCCCGCAGCGTGGCCGAGTTGTGGCAAAACCTGTTGGCGGGCCGCGAAACCCTGCAGCGCTTCAGCGCCCAGGAACTGGAGCCCGCGCACGGCGAAGACATGGCCGTGCGCGGTGACCCGAACTACGTTCGCACCCGCGGCGTGCTTGACGACATCGACCTGTTCGACGAGCAGTTCTTCGGCTTCAGCCCGAAAGAGGCCGCGCTGCTCGACCCGCAGCAGCGGCTGTTCCTGCAAGCGGCCTGGGAAGCGCTTGAACATGCCGGCCACGACCCGAAGGCGTTTGGCGGCCCGATCGGCGTGTTCGCCGGCGCCACCACGAACAGCTACTACCAGAACAACCTGATGTCCAGGCGCGACGTGACCGACCAGCTCGGTCTGTTGAGCACGCAAATGGCCAACCAGAACCAGTACATGGCCACGCGGGTGGCGTACAAGTTCGACCTGCGCGGCCCGGCGCTGAACATCCAGACGGCTTGCTCAACCTCGCTGGTCGCGGTGTGCACAGCGGTGCAGAGCCTGCAGGCCTATCAGTGCGACATGGCGTTGGCCGGCGGCGCTTCGGTGCAAGTGCCGCAGCGGCAAGGTTATCTGTACCAGGAAGGTTCGATCCTGGCACCAGATGGCCATTGCCGCGCGTTCGACCACCAGGCCGGCGGCACCGTGTTCAGCAACGGCCTGGGCGTGGTGGTGCTGCGCCGGCTGCGCGATGCGCTGGAGGCCGGCGACACGGTCTATGCGGTGATCAAGGGCGCGGCGCTCAACAACGACGGCGGCACCAAGCTCAGCTTCACCGCGCCGAGTGTGGACGGCCATGCTGAGGTGATCGCCATGGCCCAGGCGCTGGGCGGCATCGACCCGCAAACCATTTCCTACATCGAAGCGCACGGCACCGGCACCGCGCTGGGCGACCCGATCGAAATTGCCGGCCTGACGCAAGCCTTTCGTGCCGGCGGCGCGCAGGGCAATGGGTTTTGCGCGATCGGCTCACTGAAGACCAACATCGGCCACCTCGACGCTGCCGCCGGGGTGGCGGGCCTGATCAAAGCCACGCTGGCCCTGCACACCAAGACCCTGCCCGCGAGCCTGAACTTCGAGGCGCCGAACCCGAAGCTGGACATTGAGCACACGCCGTTCTTCGTCAACGCCACGCGGCGCGACTGGCCCGCCGGCACCACTGCGCGGCGCGCCGGCGTCAGCTCGTTCGGCGTGGGCGGCACCAACGCGCATGTGGTGCTGGAAGAAGCGCCGCCGCGCAAGCCGGTTGAAGACCCGCAGCAATCGGTGCAGTTGCTGGTGCTGTCGGCGCGTGATGCTGAAGCGTTGGATCGCGCAGCCACGCAATTGAAAACGCATCTCGAGCACGATGCCGATGCTGACCTGGCCGACGTGGCCTACACGCTGCAAGCCGGGCGGCGCGCCTTCAGCCACCGCCGCGCGCTGGTGTGCCGCGGGCGCGACGATGCGATTGCCCTGCTGCAAGCCGGCGACGCGAAGCGCGTGCACCAGTACAGCCGGCCGGCCAGTGACGCCGGCGTGGGCTTCATGTTCCCCGGCCAAGGTGCGCAGTACGTGAACATGGGGCGCGCGCTGTATGCATCGCAGCCACGGTTTCGGCAAGAGATCGACGCTTGCGCGGCCGTTCTCGAGCCGCTGCTGGGCGTGGCGCTGTGCGACATCCTGTACCCCAGCGCCGAGCGCGGCACCTGGGCGCAGGCGCAACTCACGCAAACCGCGATCACCCAGCCCGCGCTGTTCGCGATCGAATATGCGCTGGCCCAGTTGTGGCTGTCATGGGGCGTCAAGCCCAAGGCGCTGATCGGCCACAGCGTGGGCGAGTACGTGGCCGCCTGCATCGGCGGCACCTTCGCACGCGACGATGTGTTAACACTGCTGGCCAGGCGCGCCCGCCTGATGCAGCAAATGCCGTCGGGCGCCATGCTCGCCGTACGCGCCTCGGCGCAGCAACTGCACGGCGAACTGGAGCCACAGTTGTCGATCGCCGCGTTGAACGCACCGAACCTCACCGTGGTGTCGGGCGAGCACGAGGCGATTGCGGCTTTCATGGCGGCCTTGAGCGCCAAGGGTGTTGCCAGCCGGCTGCTGCCGACCTCGCATGCCTTTCATTCGCCGATGATGGCTGGCGTGATCGCGCCGTTCACCGAACTGGTGCGCAACACGCCGCGCCAGGCGCCGGCGCTGCCTTGGATATCGAGCCTGACCGGCCAGCCCATCACCGACGAGCAAGCCACCGACCCCGCCTACTGGGCGCGGCAGTTGCGCGAACCGGTGCAATTCATGGCGGGCGTGAGCCAGCTCATCGACCCGCAGTTGGTGCTGATCGAAGTGGGGCCCGGCCAGGCGCTCACCAGCCTGGCGCGCCAGCACGCGCAACGCCACGCCGAACAGTTGATCACCACCTCGCTCAACCCCGGGCAGGACTTCGCGGCCGACCCGGAATACTTGCTGGCCGCGGCCGGCCAACTCTGGGCGTGCGGCATCACCCTGGACTGGCCGCAACTGCACGCGGGCGCGCATCGCCGCCGCGTGGCCTTACCCTCCTACCCGTTCGCGCGCCACCGCCACTGGGTGGACCCGGCAGCGCAAGTCGCGTTGGTCATGGTGCCCGTGGCGCCCGTGGCGCCCGTAGTTGCTGTTGCCATGGCCAACGCCGGCGGCACGGCTGACGCCGCGCCCTCAAGCCCAGGCGCCGAGCCGGCCGCGCCGACACCCATTCCTCACGCATCCGCTGCGATCACCATGACCGACAACCGTGTCACCCGTCTCACTTCGCAGTTGCAGCGCCTGTTCACCGATCTCTCGGGCATCGACGCCGCGGCCTTGACGCCCGATGCCGGCTTTCTCGAACTCGGCCTCGATTCGCTGTTCCTCACGCAGGCCAGCAGCGCGATCCAGAAGCAGTTCGGCGCGAAGATTCCGATTCGGGTCTTGCTTGAAGACTGCTCAACGCTGGGCGCATTGGCGCAGCGCCTGGACACGCTGCTGCCGCCTGACGCTCAGCCTGCACCTGTTGCACCCGCTGCATCGCCCGCGCCGGCCACAGCGCTGCCCGCGGTGAGCAGCCTGCAAGCGCTGGCGCAAATGGCCACGGCCACGGCCGCCGGCACGGCGCAAGCGCCGCACACCGCGCTGGCAGGCGTGTTTGCGCAACAACTGGCCATCATTTCGCGGCAGTTGGACATGCTCGGCGGCGCCGCTGCCGTCGCCGCCTCAGCGTCGCCAGCCACGCCAGTCGCGCCGCCCGCGCCGCACATAGCGCGGCCCGCCGCCCCCAGCACCAACGCTGCGCTCACCGCCCCGGCACCCGTTGCCGCCTTCGGCCCCTATCGGCCCCCCGCCAAGGGCCCCACCGGCAGCCTGACCGAGCTGCAACAGCGCAATCTGAAAGACTTCATCGCGCGCTACAACCAGAAGACGGCGGGCTCCAAGCGTGCCACCGCAGCCCACCGCGCCCACCTGGCCGACCCGCGCTCGGTGGCGGGCTTTCGCCTGGCCTGGAAGGAAATGGTCTACCCCATCGTTTCAGTGCGTTCGGCGGGCTCGAAGATTTGGGACGTTGACGGCAACGAGTACGTTGACCTGACCAACGGCTTCGGCATGATCTTCTTCGGCCACAACCCCGAGTTCGTTCGCGAAGCTGTGAAGGCGCAGATGGACACCGGTATCGAAATCGGCCCGCAGTCGCCGCTGGCCGGTGAAGTGGCAAAACTGGTTTGCGAGATGGTGGGCATGGAGCGCGCCGCCTTCTGCGGCACCGGCAGCGAAGCGGTGACGGCGGCCATTCGCGTGGCGCGAACGGTGTCGGGCCGCGACAAGATCGTCATGTTCACCGGCGCCTACCACGGCATCTTCGATGAAGTGCTGGTACGGCCCGTGAAGGCCGGCAATGAGCACCGCGCCATGCCGATCGCACCGGGCATTCCGCAGGACATGGTCAACAACGTGGTGGTGCTGGAATACGGCACACCTGAAACGTTGCGCACCATCAAGGCCCTGGGGCCGCAGCTCGCCGCGGTGTTGGTGGAAACGGTGCAAAGCCGCCGCCCCGAATTCGTGCCGCGCGAGTTTCTGCACGATCTGCGCCAGGCCACCGCGGCCAGCGACACGGCGCTGATCTTCGACGAGGTGGTCACCGGCTTTCGCGTCCACCCTGCCGGCGCGCAAGCACTCTTCGGTGTGCGCGCCGACATCGCCACCTACGGCAAGGTGATCGGTGGCGGGCTGCCGATCGGCATCGTTGCCGGCAGCGCAAAATACATGGATGCGCTGGACGGCGGCGCCTGGCAGTACGGCGATGACTCCGGCCCCGAGGTCGGTGTCACCTTCTTCGCCGGCACCTTCGTGCGCCACCCCTTGGCGCTGGCCGCCGCGCGCGCCGTGTTGCGGCACTTGAAGGAGCAGGGCCCCGAGTTGCAGCGCGGCTTGAACCTGCGCACCACGCAGTTCGTTGAACAGTTGCGCCAGGCGGCCAGTGCCGCGGGCGCGCCGCTGCAAATCAACCACTTCTCATCCTGGTTCTGCATCAACTTTCCGGCCGATTTGCCCCTGGCCGGCGTGTTCTTTGCCAGCATGCGTGGCAAGGGCGTGCACATGTGGGAAGGGCGGCCGCTGTTCCTGACGCTGGCGCATTCCGACGCCGACCTGGAACATGTGTTGCAAGCCTTCAGCGCCACGCTGGCCGACATGCAGGCGGCCACTTTCCTGCCGCAGCCGCTGCTGCCAACGCCGGCCCTGGCGCCGCCGCCGGCGGGCGCACGCAAGGGGCGCGACAGCTCCGGCAAAGATGCCTGGTTCCTGCCCGACCCCCAGCGCCCCGGCAAGTATCTGCAACTCACTGAACCGGTGGCCCAAGATGGTTGATCACACCCCCGGCCACGCCCCTGGCTTGTTGCCGGTTGACTTCGATCCTTTCGCGGGCGACGCCGTGGCTGACACGCCCGCACCGGCCAGGTTGGCGCTCACCGCGGCGCAGCGCGAAATGCTCGGCGCGGTGCAGATGAGCGCCGAGGCCTCGTGCGCCTACAACCAGTGTCTGGTGCTGCACTTTCAGGGCGCGTTGTCCCTGCCTTCAATGCAGCGTGCATTGGCGCAGGTGGTGGCGCGCCATGAATCGTTGCGCCTGCGCCTTGACAGTGAATGCGAGAGCCAGGAGGTGCTGGCCGCCATCGATGTGGCCTTGCCGCTCGTTGACTTGAGTGCCGCCAGCGACGCTGAGCGGGCCGCGGCCATCGCCAGGCTGCTCGACATTGAAACGCACACGGCGTTTGACCTTGAAGTGGCGCCGCTGTGGCGGGCGCAAGTCGTGCGCGAAAGTGTTGATGCGTACCGATTGATCTTCACCGCGCACCACATCGTGTGTGATGGCTGGTCTTCAGCGGTCATCTTTGCAGACCTGGCCCGGTGCTACGCCGCTGATCGCTTCGGCTTGCCGCCCGTGCTGCCCGCCGCTGCGTCCTTGCGCGAGTATGTGGCCGCTGCCGACACCCCGGCCGCACGCACCGAGCTTCAAGCCGCCGTAGCGTTTTGGGCCGCGCAATACGCCAGCGGTGTGCCCGCGTTCGAGCTACCCGTTGATCACCCGCGCCCGCGCCTGAAGACCTTTGCTTCGGCCCGCGAGGTGGTGCGCATTGATGAAGCGCTGTATGCAGCCGTGAAGCAAATGGGCGCCAGGCATGGCTGCACGCTGTTCGTCACCCTGCTCGCCGCCTTTGAGGCCTTGCTGGCGCGCTTGAGCGGCAGCGATGAGCTGGTGGTCGGTGTGCCCATGGCCAACCAGGTTTTGCTTGAAAACGGCCACTTGGTGGCCCATGGCGTGAACACGATTGCACTGCGTGCTGCGGTGAACCTGCAGCAGCCCTTCACCGAACATCTGCAGGCCACACGCAAGCGATTTTTGGATGCGCAGGCGCACCAAAGCCTCACCTTCGGCAGCCTGGTGCAACACCTGAAGCTGCCGCGCGACCCAGCGCGCACGCCACTGGTCAACGTCACCTTCAACATCGACAAGCTCGGCGCGCCGTTCGACTTTGGTGAACTGGCGCTGCAGGGCATTGATACCCCGAAGTCATTCGCCAACTTCGAGTTGGCCATCAACGCCGTGGACAGCGGGCGTGATGTGCAGCTTGAATGCGACTACAACGCCGCGCTGTTTGATGCCACGACGGTGCAGCGCTGGCTGGGCCTGTATGCCGCGGTGCTCGAACGGGTGGTGGCGGCACCGGCGCTGGCCTTGGCCGACGCCCTGGCGCCCACCGCGGCCGACACGCAGCGCCTTGCGGCCTTCAACAACACGCAGGCCGAATGGCCCAGCGAGCTGCGCATTGA
>JAYUQE010000311.1:0-3700 GCA_043756905.1 Burkholderiales bacterium
GCCGTGGTGCTGACGTTTGACGATGGCTATGAATCGGTCTACCGCCTGGCATTCCCGCTGCTGAAAAAACACAGCCTGCCGGCCACGGTGTTCGTCTACACCGACTTCATCGGCGCTCGCGATGCGCTGAGCTGGGCGCAGATCCAGGAGATGCAGCGCTCCGGGCTGGTTGACATCCAGGCCCACTCCAAGACCCATGCCAACCTGGTTGAACGCAGCGCTGGCGAGGGCGACGCCGCCTACCGGCAGCGCCTGGACACCGAGCTGCGCCAGGCGCGCAGCGTGATCGAACGCAACCTGGCGCCGTTGCCGGTGAAAGTGCGGCAGTTCGCCTTTCCGTACGGCGACGCCAATGCCCCGGTGCTGGACGCGCTGCAGCGCAACGGCTACGAGTTGGGCCTGACGGTGAATGCGGGCAGCAACCCGTTTTACACCTGGCCGTTGCTGCTCAAGCGCACCATGATCCTGGGCGACCATGACCTCAACGCCTTCAAGGCCCGTGTGCAGCCGGCGCGTGCGCCCATGCGGCCATGAGAGCGGGCGCTGCCGTCCTGTTGACGCTGGCGTTAAGCGCCTGCGGCACGCCGATGCCCAGCTTCAACCTGCCCGGCCCCTTGCCCGCGCCGGCCGGCACGGCAGCGGCAGCGGCGGCTGCGGCGGCCAGTGCGCCCGGCAAGGTTGACGTGGCGTTGGTGCAGTTTGTGCACCAGCACCGCCAGGCCGCCGCGCACGCCGCTGCGGCCAGCCATTGGGCCGACGCGGCCTGGTCCGCCGAGGTGGTACTGGCCGTGGCGCCGGGGGACATCGAGGCACGCTCGATCCGCGAGCTGGCGCAGTCGGCCAGCCTGGCCTTGATGAACGACGTGCTGCCGCGCGCGCGCCAGGCGCGCGAGCGCGGCGAGTTGGACCTGGCCATGCGCCTGTACCTGGAAGTCCTGGGGGCGGTGCCGCACCACACCGGCGCGGCCGATGCGCTGCGCGACATTGAGCGTGTGCGCTCGCAGCGCGGCAGCCAGTTGGCGCGCCAAACGGTGCCCCCGCGCAGCGCTGCCGACGCCAGCGAACGCAATGATGTCGAACACGCCATGTTGCTGGCGCAGCAAGGCGAAGTCGAGGCCGCCATTGCACTGCTGCAGCCCCTGGCCGCGGCACAGCGCGACAACACCGCCTTGCGCAACGCCCTGGCCGAACTGCACTTTCGCCACGCCGAGAGCCTGGCCGCTGCCAACCGGCCCGCGGCCCTTGCCGCGCTGGAACGCAGCCTGCAGTGGCAGCCTGGCCACCGGCTGGCCGCAGCCCGGCTCAAGGAATGGCGCGTCGCCCCGCTTGCGCCCGCGCCCAGCCGGCGCTGAACAGGCTGCGGCTTGGGGGCGTGGGCGGCCGGCTCAGCACTTGCTGGCGGGCAGGCGTTTTTTCAGCTCGTAGGCTTTCTCACGCTCCAGCCGGGCGGTGCGGTGCTCGATGTCCAGCTTGAGCACTTCGCTCCAGGCCGCAATGGCGCCGCACACATCCTGCTTGGCCATGGCCGTGCGGGCCTCACGGGCGTAGCGGGTGATGCCGGCCTGGCGCTCACGCTCGCGTTTGGCCGCCTCGGCCGGGTTGTCTGTTGCCACCAGCGCCGGCGCGGGTGGTGACACGGGCGTCGCGGCCGGCTCGCTCACCTGCGGCTCGGCCGGCGTGTTGCGCGATGCCTTGGCCGGTGGTTGCGGCGCGGGCGGCTGCTTGCCGGGCACGCGAATCACCTGGCCCAGTTGCAGTTGCCGTGGCACCTTGAGGCCGTTGTACTTGGCCAGCGCGTAGAACAGGTCGCGGTCGTTCAAGAAGCGTTGCGCGATGGTGGCCAGTACATCGCCCGACTGCACTTTGTAGCTGAAGGATTCACGGCCGAGCAGGCCGGTGGCGTCTTCGCGAATCTGGCGCATGAAGCTTTGGGCCGTCTTTTGCTGCGGCTCGGCAGCCAGGATCTTTTGCAACTCAGCCACGGCCTGGTCTTCCTGGCCGGCGTTGAGCAGGTCGCGCACGCCTTGCAGCGTGGCATGAATGTCACGCTCGCCAAGACTCGTTGACGCGCCCGCAGATGCCGCGCTCTCCGCGGCCTTGGTTGCCGCTGCCGCCTGGCTGGCGGCGCCGGACCCCGGCTTGGGCGTTGGCCGCTGCGGTTCAGCAGGCTCGGTAGCGCAAGCCCCCAATAAGGCGCAGGCGATGGCAACCGTTAGCAAGCGGATTTGACGGGGTGGTAGGGTGCGCAGCATGGCGAGGCGGTGGCGGATATTCTGGGCCAAGTACGCAGGCCCACTGCCGCAACGGCGCAACGCGAACCCCACCGCATTCGCGGGGGCACACCTCAGCGCAATGCCTGCTGCGCGTTCGCGGCCGCCAACGTGCCGCCCAAGCCGGCGGCTTTGAGCGTCTGCGTGAATCTGGCCGCATCTTGATAACCGATGACTCGTACACCCGTCAATTCGCGGCCCTGGGCATCGAAGAAGATCGTTCCCGGTGGGCCGAACAGGTGAAAGCGTTTGAGCAACGCGCGGTCATCGTCGTGGTTGGCCGTGACATCGGCCTTGAGCAACAGGGCCTGGCTCATGAGCGCGGCCACTTGTGGATCGGTGAAAGTGAAGCGTTCCATTTCCTTGCACGACACGCACCAGTCGGCATAGAAGTCGAGCAGCACGGGGCGGGTGGTGGCCTTCAATTCGGCGTCGAGTTCGGCCAGGTTGTGCACGCGCTTGAACGCCAACGCGGGGGCTTGTGCCGGCGCCTGCCACAACGCCAGGCTGGGCGGCAACACCGGCTGGATGATCCACACCGCCACGCCCAGCAACAACACGCCAAAGACCTTCTTGATGCCCAGCATCCACGGCCCGGCCCGGGGCAGCAAGGCGCCGGCCGAGGCCCCCACCAGCAGCAGCGGCACGCTCATGCCGAACGACAGGGCCAGCAGGGCTGCGCCGCCCAGCACCACATCGCGTGTCTGGCTGATGAACAGCAGCGCGCCGGCCAAGGGTGCGCTGACGCAGGGGCTGACGATCAGGGCTGACAACGCGCCCATCATGAACACCCCAGCCAGCCGCCCGCCGCCGTGGCCGTGCGACAGATCGGTCAGCCGCTGCTCCAGGGCCGCGGGCAGGCGCAGCGCGAAGACATCGAACATGGCCAGCGCCAACAGCACCATCACCAATGCGAAGGCACCGAGCACCCAAGGCGTTTGCAGTGCCGCGGCCAGGCCTTCGCCGGCCAGGCCGGCGGCCACGCCGAGCGCGGTGTAGACCAGGCCCATGCCCAGCGAATACACCGCCGCCAGCCCCAGGCCGCGGCTACGCGAGACGGCGTTGCCCTGGCCCACGATGATTGAGGACAAGATGGGCACCATGGGCAACACGCAGGGTGTGAAGGCCAGCAGCAGGCCCATCAGTGCAAAGGCACCGGCAATGGCCCATAACCGGCCACTGCGCAGGACACTGAGCACGCTGGCGCTGTCGTCGCTATCGACGCTGTTGGCAGCGTTGGCGCCGGGTGCGGGCACGGCGCTGCCGGATACGGCGCTGCCCCCACCCAGGCCGGGCGCGGCCACCGTGAGCATGCGCGCGCTGGCGTTGCCACCAAAGCCAGCCAGGCTGACGTTGGCCTGCAAGGTTTGCGGCGGGTAGCACAGGCCGGCGTCGGCACAGCCCTGGCTGGTGATGGCCAGCTTGAACTC
>JAYUQE010000312.1:0-29252 GCA_043756905.1 Burkholderiales bacterium
CTTGCCGTTGATCTTGAACTGGTGCATGTAGAGCTGCTCGCCAAACAACTCTTGCACCGGTTCCACCATGCGTGGGTGGCGCGCCAGGCGCGCAAAGGGCTCGCTGTACAGGTGCGCGGCGAAGTTGGTGCGCACCGCATCGCTGCCGCGTTCACGCACGTTGAACGCATCGCGCCGGGCATACAGCTCGGGCACCGCGTTGTTCAGGCCAGCCGTTTCTTCAGGCGTGAACAAGCTGGGGAAGAAGAGGTAGCCGCTGCGTTCGAACTGGGCGTGTTGCTGGGGGGTGAGTCTCATGAGGGGCCTCCAGGGGTTGCAGTGCGAAGCATAGCCCGCGCGCCTTGGTAGTTGCCTGGCTGGTGGTGCATCACTGCTCTGCGTAAAGTGCAGCAATCCCTCGCCTTCCACCCACAAGGAGACCCAACATGGGCAAGACCGTTTCGTTCCAAAGGCCCGATGGGCAAGCCGTGCAGGGCTATCTTGCTGAAGCTGCGCAGGCCACGGCGGGTGTGGTGGTGATTCAGGAATGGTGGGGCCTGAATGACCAGATCCGTGGTGTGGCCGATCGCCTGGCGCGCACCGGCTACAACGCCCTGGTGCCCGATTTGTACCGTGGCAAGTCCACCGCCGAAGCCGAAGAGGCGCATCACCTGATGGGCGCACTGAACTTCGGTGACGCCGCCGCGCAAGACGTGCGCGGCGCGGTGCAGTACCTCAGGGGCCAAGGCAGCGGCAAGGTGGGCGTCACGGGCTTTTGCATGGGCGGTGCACTCACCGTGCTGTCGATGACCATGGTGCCCGAGGCCGACTGCGGCGTGGTCTGGTACGGTTTGCCGCCGCTTGAGTTTGTGGATGCGGGCAAGATCAAAGTACCGGTGATGGCGCACTGGGCCGAGCAAGACAACCCCTTCCCCATCGCCACCGTGGCGCCGCTCGAAGAAAAGTTCAAGGCCGCCGGTGTGGCCTACAGCGGCCACCGCTACCTGGCCCAACACGGCTTCGCCAACGAAACCGCCCAAGGCCCGAACCGACTGGCCATCACCCAATACGACGCCGCCTGGGCCCAGGTGGCCTGGGACCGCACACTGCGCTTCTTCGGCAAGCACCTGGGGTAAACCAGTCCGGGCAAGTGAGTGCCCGCCATTGGAACTAGGGGGATTGCCGCAACACACCGGTGAATCGGACGCCGCTGATGTCAAACTCGGCTGCGTTACCTCTTTACCAAGCTAAACACCATGACCAAACAACTCCTGATCTACGAAACCGCTGTTCCCATCACCCCGGCCCGGCACGGCAAGCATTCGGTTGAAGTCGGCGGCGACTACGCCTTCAGCAAGGGCGTGAATGCGGTGCCCTTGATGGCGGTGGAAATCTTGCGTGCGGCCACCGAATACGCGGTGGTGTTCACCGGCGTGGGCGAAGACATCATGCCCGCCGTGGTGTTGGGCGTGAAGGGCGACCAGAACCTGTACCTGGGGCCAGACGCCAAATGGAACGCCAAGTACATCCCCGCGTTCCTGCGCCGCTATCCCTTCGTGTTCGCCGCCAGCGCCGACAACAAAACGCTCACGCTGTGCATCGACGAGTCCTACCCCGGGCTGAACACTGAAGGCCGTGGCCAGCGATTTTTCACCGATGACAACAAGCCCTCGCCCTATGTGGAACAGGTGCTCACGTTCCTGAAGGAATACCAGGCCCAGTTCCTGCGCACGCAAATGATGGGGCGCAAGCTCAAGGAGCTGGAGCTGCTGGAGCCGATGCAGGCCAAGGTCACCACGCCGGGTGGGGCGCAGCTTTCACTCACCGGTTTCATGGCGGTGAACCGCACCAAGCTGCGCGCACTGGCACCGGAAAAACTGGCCGAACTGGCCAAGACTGATGAGCTGGAACTGCTCTACCTGCACCTGTATTCGCTGCGCAATTTCAACGAAGTGAAAGACCGCCTGATCGGCAGCCTGCCGGCCGAGGAGCCGGCCGCGGCCGCGGTTGCCTGAAGAGTCAAGCGCTTCGTTTGATTGCCACGCACGATGCAGAACTCGGCTCCGGTTTATTCGCTGGCTGACGAAGCCCAGGCACGGGCCGAATCCGCCGCCTGGCAACGCTTCGCCGCGCCGGCCGATGAAGCCGAGTTCTGCCTGAGCTGGCTGGCGCTGTTGTGCACCCGCATCGAACGCTGCCGCGCCGCACTGCTGCTCACGGGTGATGGTGACAACGGCCCGTTCCGCGTCAGCGCGGTCTGGCCCGACCGCCGGCGCGATTTGCAGTACCTGGGGCCCACCGCGCAGCGTGCCTTGGCCGAGCGTGCCGGCATCGTCGTCACCCCAGAGGCTGGGGCACCCGATGCTGCGCCGCAGGTGGCCTACCCGGTCGAAGTGGCAGGCCGCCTGTGGGGCGCCGTGGTGCTGGAACTCGGCCACAGCGCCGAGGCTGATTTGCAGCGTGCGCTGCGCCAGATCCACTGGGGCATTGCCTGGCTGGTCGACCATTTCCGCCAGCGCGTGCTGGCTGAAAGTGAAGCCACGCTGGGCCGCGTCGGCCTGCTCAATGAAGTGCTGGCCACGGCCTTGTCGCAGCGCAAGTTGCGGCCTTCGGCGCTGGCCGTGGTCAACGCGTTGGCGCAGCGCCTGAATTGCGAGCGGGTCAGCATGGGCCTGGAACGCAAGGGTCGAATCGAGCCTTTGGTTATTTCCAACATGGCCACCTTCGATGCCCGCTCAGACCTGGTGCGGGGCTTGAACGCGGCCATGGATGAAGTGCTTGACCTCGGCGTGGCGCTGCAATTCCCCGAACAGGGTGACGAGGCCATCGGCGCCCTGGCCCACGCGGAATTGGCGCGTGAGCGCAAGCTGGCCGCACTGTGCAGCGTGCCACTCACGCAAGAAGGCCAGACCATCGGCGCCTTGAGTTTCGAGCGCAGCACGGGCGCGCCGTTTGACGCCGCCAGCCTGGCGCTGGCGCGCACCGCCGGCCAAATGCTCGGCCCGGTGTGGGCGCTTATGCGCGACCAGGAAGCCGGCCCCTTGCAGCGCACCTGGCGCTGGCTGGGCGAAAGCGTGCGCACCGTTTTTGGGCCGCGCCACCCGGGCGTCAAGCTGCTGTCGGTCATGGCCATCGGGTTGGTGGCGGCGATGGCGTTGTGGACGGTGGATTACCGCGTCTCTGCCCGCACGGTGGTTGAAGGCGCGCAGCAGGTGGCCGCGGTGGCGCCGTTCGAAGGCTTCGTCGCCGCCGCGCCGGTGCGTGCCGGCGACAGCGTGCGCCAGGGCCAGCTCATGGCGCAGCTCGATGACCGCGACTTAAAGCTTGAGGTGAGCCGCTGGAACGCCGAGCGCGTGCAGCTGCTGCGCCGCTTCCAGGTGGCGCAGGCCGGACAAGACCGCGGCGCCATGGGCGTGATCACTGCGCAAGTCGGCCAGGCCGATGCGCAGCTTTCACTGGCGCAAGAAAAGCTCGCGCGCACCACCATCACCGCGCCGTTCGATGGCCTGGTGGTCTCGGGCGACCTGAGCCAGCAAATCGGCTCGCCGGTGGAGCAAGGCCGGGTGCTGTTCGAGGTGGCGCCGGCCAGTGGCTACCGCGTCATCTTGCAGGTCGATGAACGCGATGTCGCACGCCTGAACCCGGGCCAGGCTGGCGAATTGGTGCTGTCGGGCCTGCCGGGCGAGGTGCTGCCCTTCACGGTGCGCCAGATCACGCCGGTGTCCACGCCGCAAGACGGGCGCAACTTCTTCCGCGTCGAGGCCGAACTCCAAGGCAGCGCGGCGCGTTTGCGCCCGGGCCTGGAAGGCGTGGGCAAGGTCGGCGTGGGCCGCGAAAAGCTGCTCTGGGTGTGGACCCACAGCTTCACCGACTGGCTGCGCCTGGCGCTGTGGGATTGGATGCCCTGAAGGCGTTGGCAGCGCATGTGCTGCAACGAATGACATGAGCACAGCATCTACCTTCAGCCCGATGTGGTATCGCGTCAGCGCGCTGCGCCCGCAGTTGGCGCCGCGCGCCAAGTTGCACCGCCACCGTTACCGCCAGCGTGTGTGGTACCTGCTGCACGACCCGGCCAATGGCCGCGTGCACCGCTTCACCAGTGGCGCGCGGCTGCTGCTGGCCGGCATGAACGGCCAGCGCAGCGTGGCCGACCTGTGGGCCCTGGCGCAGCGCGAGTTGGGCGAAGACGCGCCCACGCAAGACGAAGTGATCCAGTTGCTGGGGCAGTTGCACGGCGCCGATCTGCTGCTCACCGATGCCTCGCCCGATGCGCTCGAAGCCTTCATGCGCGGCAGCAAGCAAGAAGCGCAAAAGCGCCGCCGCGGCTGGGCCAACCCGATGGCCGTGCGCATCCCGTTGTGGGACCCGGGGCGCTTTCTCAACCGCTTCGTGCCGCTGTGGCGCGCCCTGTGGGGCTGGCCCGGCATGTTGCTGTGGCTGGCGGTGGTGGTGCCGGCGCTGGTGCTGGCGCCATCGCGCTGGCCCGAGCTCAGCGGCAACCTGAGCGACCGCGTGCTCGAGGTTGACAACCTGCTGCTGCTCGGCCTGGTCTTCCCGTTCATCAAGTTCCTGCACGAGATGGGCCATGCCAGCGCCACGCGTGCCGGTGGCGGCGAGGTGCACGACATGGGCCTGATGCTGCTGGTGCTGATGCCCGTGCCGTATGTCGATGCCAGCGCGTCCACCGTCTTTCGCTCGAAGTGGCGCCGCGCGCTGGTGGGCGCAGCGGGCATGGTGGTGGAGCTGTTCCTGGCGGCGGTGGCCTTTTATGTCTGGGTGCTGGCCGAGCCCGGCCTGCTGCGCAGCGTGGCCTTCAACGTGATGTTTGTCGCCGGTGTCTCCACCATCCTTTTCAACGGCAACCCGCTGCTGCGCTATGACGGCTACTACATCCTGACTGACCTGATCGAAATGCCCAACCTGGCGCAGCAGTCCGCGCGCCAATGGGGCTACCTGCTGCAACGCCATGTGCTGCGCAGCGAGCATGCGCAGGCCGTGGCCCACACCGGCAGCGAGGCCGCCTGGCTCACCTTCTACGGCCTGGCCAGCACCTTCTACCGCATGCTGGTGACGGTGGCCATTGCGCTGTTCATCAGCACCCGGTTCTTCTTCGTTGGCGTGGTGCTGGCGCTGTGGGCGGTGGTGATGATGGCGTTCATGCCGCTGGTTCGGGTGTTCAAGAACATGCAGCGCGGCCACCTGCGCGAAATGCGCGGCCGCGCCCTGGCCGTGGGCGGCGTGGCGCTGGCGCTGCTGGCGGGCTTTCTGGCCTGGGTGCCCATGCCGCACCGCACGCAGGCCGAAGGGGTGGTCTGGCTGCCCGAGGCCGCCACGCTGCGCGCCGGCACGCACGGCTTCATGGCCACCTATCTGGCCAAGCCGGGGGCGCAAGTGCAACGTGGCCAACCCCTGGTGCGCCACCGCGACCCGGCGTTGCAGGCGCAGGTTCAATTGCTCACGGCCCGGGTGGCCGAGCTGAAGGCCAATTACACGCTCGAATTCGTGCACGACCGCGCCCGCGCCGACATGGTGCGCGAGCAACTGGTGGGTGAGCAGCAAGCGCTGCAGCGGGCCCAGGAACGCGCGGGCGCGCTGATCGTCAGCAGCGGCAGCAACGGGCGCTTCATCGTGGCGCGGCCGGAAGACCAGGCCGGGCGCTACTTTCGCCAAGGCGAAGTATTGGGTTTCGTGGCCGGGCCGGACGACCGCCCGTTCGTCAAGGTCATCGTCACCCAGGCCGATGTCGATGCCGTGGGCCTGCCCGGCGGCACGGTGCAAATGCGCCTGGCGCACGCGCAGGGCGTGGTGCTGCAAGGCCGCATCCTGCGCCAGCAACCGGCGGGCAAGAATGAGTTGCCCAGCCGCGTGCTCACCACGGCCGGCGGTGGCTTGTTCACCGCCGACCCGCGCGACCCGCAGGGCCTGAAGGCGATGGAGCGGCTGTTCCAGATCGACATCGAACCGGCCACCGCCAATGAAACGATCGCGCCGTACTTCGGCCAGCGCGTTCATGTGCGCTTTGACCACCCGCAAATGCCGCTGGGCCGGCAGGCGTATCAAAGCCTGCGCCGGTTGTTCCTGTCTCACTTTGAGGTATGACATGAACGTGCGGAAGCTTCATGTCTGACGTCGCCGTGCTCGGTGCCACCCCGGCCGACCTGGCCCCCGGGCGGCCCTATGTTGAGCGCGACGAAGTCGAGGTGGGCTGGGCCGACCGCCTGGCCGTTGGCCTGTGGTCGCGCCTGCCGTTGGCCTGGCGCCGCTTGTTCGGGGCCAGCAACCAGCCCGGTGCACGCTACCAGCGTGCCCTGGAGCAAGCGGTTGAAGAAGCCGCCGGCCTGTCTGACCAGGTGTTATGCAGCCAGGCCCGCGCGCTGGGTGGGCGCCTGAAGCGCGAAGGGTTCACCCCGGTGCCCAGCGCGCGCTGCTTCGCGCTGATCGGCGAGGCCGCGCAGCGCGTGCTGGGCCAGCGCCCTTATCCCACCCAATACCGCGCCGCCTGGTCGCTGCTGCAAGGCACGCTGGTGGAGATGGCCACCGGCGAAGGCAAGACCTTTGCCGCCGCCTTGCCGGCCATTGCCGTGGCCTTGGCGCGCGTGCCGGTGCATGTGGTCACGGTGAACGACTACCTGGCTGCGCGCGATGCGCAGACCATGGGCCCGCTGTACGCCTTCTTCGGCCTGCGCGTGGGCGTCATCGTCAACGGCCTGCACAAGGCGCAGCGGCGCACGGCCTATGCCGCCGACGTCACCTACGCCTCCAACAAGGAACTGGCGTTCGACTACCTGCGCGACCGTGCCACCCTGGGCGAGCGCGCCAGTGGCTTGCATCTATCGTTAGAACAACTGCGCGATGTGCACCGCCCGCTCGCCGGGCCCGAAGCCGGTGTGGTGATGCGCGGCCTGGCCTATTGCATCGTCGATGAAGCCGACAGCGTGTTTGTTGATGAAGCGCGCACGCCGCTGATCCTGTCGACCCAGCCCAAACATGCCCCTCAAGCGGCCGACTATGAACGCGCGCTGGCCCTGGCCGCGGCGATGGATGCGCAAACCCACTACAGCGTGGATGAACGCACCCGCCGCGTGCGCCTGAAGCCCGCGGCCTATGAATGGCTCGATGCCGCCGTGGAGCCCACGCTGGCGGCCGACGAAGGCGACGAGGACGTCGAAGCCTCGGTTTGGGCGTCGGCGCGCGCACGCGAAGAACTGGTGCAGCAGGCCCTGGCCGCCAGCCTGCTGTACCTGCGCGACCGGCACTACGTGGTGACCGACGGCAAGGTGCAGATCGTTGACGAAGCCACCGGCCGCGTCATGCCCGATCGCGCCTGGGAACGTGGCCTGCACCAGATGATCGAGGCCAAGGAAGGCGTGGTGCTCACCGGCCAGCGCGAGACGCTGGCGCGCATCACCTACCAGCGGCTGTTCCGCCGCTATGTGCGCCTGGCCGGCATGACCGGCACGGCACTCGAAGTGGCCAGCGAGATTCGCCGGGTGTATGGCCTGGACGTCGTTCGCGTGCCGCTGCATCGGCGCTCGCAACGCCGGGTTGGCCCGGCGCGTTGTTATGCCGATGCCGCCGCCAAATGGCATGCCGTGGCCGTGGCGGCGCGGCGCCAGTCGGTCAAGCGTCGGCGCCCGGTGCTGATTGGCACGCGCAGCGTACAGGCCTCGGAGCAGATTTCCGCCGTGCTGCGCGAACACGGTGTCGAGCATGTGGTCTTGAATGCCAAGCAAGACCAGGATGAAGCCGCCATCGTGGCCCAGGCCGGCCAGGCCGGGCGCGTCACGGTGGCCACCAACATGGCCGGGCGCGGCACCGACATCGTGCTCGGCCCCGGTGTGGTCGAAGCCGGCGGGCTGCACGTCATCCTCACCGAATTCCACGAGTCGCGCCGCATCGACCGCCAGCTCATCGGCCGCTGCGCGCGCCAGGGCGACCCCGGCACGGCCCAGGCCCTCGTCGCCCTGGACGATGAACTCTTTGCCGCGCAGTTGCCCACGTTCAGCAAGTGGCTGGCCGCGCGTTCGCGGGTGCGCCGCATCGGCGTGCCGCGTTGGCTGCTGGCCGGCCTGCGCTGGCTGGCACAGCGCCGCGCCGAAGCCCACCAGGGCGAGGTGCGCTTGATGACCCTGCAGCACGACCAGCAGTTGGCCCGTCTACTCAGTTTTTCCGGAAGAGGTGAATGATGTTGAAGATGCCTGTTGTTCAGTGTGTAGCCCTGTGTGTGAGCCTGATCAGCGTGACGGCGGCGCACGCTGCCGGCAGCCCGTTCGAATGCCTGATTGAACCCAGCCAGGTGGTGGAATTGCGCACACCGGTTGAAGGCCTGATCGAGAAGATCCACGTTCAGCGCGGCGACTTCATTCGCCGCGGCCAGCCCTTGCTCGAACTGCTGTCTAACGTGGAACGCTCCACCCTTGAGGCGGCACGCTTTCGCATGCAGATGGACGGCCAGATCAAGTCCGCCCGCAACCGGCTTGACTACGCCACCAAGAAGCTGGCGCGTGCCACTGGCCTGGCACAAGAAAATTTTGCCTCGGTGCAGGCGCGTGAAGAAGCCGAGGCTGAGCGCAACATCGCTGAAAGCGAACTGCTGGCGGCAACGGAAAACCGCGAACTCGCCAAGCTCGACCACAAGCGCGCCGCCGACGCCCTGGCCCTGCGCAGCCTGGCCGCGCCGTTCAACGGCGTGGTGCTCGACCGCATGCTCAACCCCGGTGACCTGGCTGACGCCGGCAGCGGGCGCAAGCCGGCGCTGAAGATCGCGCAAATTGACCCGTTGCGCGTGGACATCGTCATGCCCGCGGCGCTGATCGGCCGCGTCAAGCCCGGCATGAAGGCTCAGATCACGGCCGTGGGCACGAGTGGGCGCCTGAACGCCACGGTGAAGATGGTCGACCGCGTGGTCGATGCCGCCAGCGACACCTTCGTCGCCCGCCTGGAGCTGCCCAATGCCAACGGCGCCGTGCCTGGCGGCGTGCGCTGCAAGGCCGAGCTCGACGGCCTGGACAACCCGGCGCCAATGGCTGTGCCCAAGGGGCCCAGGCCGGCACTTTGAGCGGCAGCGCGGCGGCGCACGGCGTTGTGCCAGGCGCCGGGACGCGGCCCGGTGGGCGTGCGGCGCGTTCAGGCCAGCGCCGGCACGCTGTCAGTTTGCAACAGGGCTGGCGCGACCAGCAGCGTGGCTGATGGCGCGGCCGCTTGCAGCAGCAGTGCCATCGCCTGCGCCGGCACCGCCTGGCTGGTCAGGTAGCCCTGGTACTCATTGCAATGCAGCGCGCGCAAGAAGGCCAGTTGCTCGTGCGTCTCCACCCCTTCGGCCACCACCTTGAGCTTCAGGCTGTGGGCCAGCGCGATGATGGCGGTGACGATGGCGGCGTCGTCCGGGTCGGTGTCGATGTCGCGCACGAACGAGCGGTCGATCTTCAGGGCGTTGATCGGCAGACGTTTGAGGTAACTCAGCGACGAATAACCGGTGCCGAAGTCGTCGATCGACAACTGCACCCCCATGTTGGCAAGCTGCTGCGCGATGCGCACGCTGAGCTCGGGGTCGGCCAGCAGGATCGACTCGGTGACCTCGATCTCCAGGCAGCTCGGCGGCACGCCATGCTTGGCCAGGAGGTTTTCCACCAAGGTGGGCAGTTGGCGTTCGCGCAGGTGGGTGGACGCCAGGTTCACCGACACGGCGATGTGGCCCAGGCCCTGCGCCGCCCACGCCGCGATCTGTTTGCAGGCCGTTGCGATGACCCATTCGCCCACCGTGATGACCATGCCCACGTCTTCAATGAGCGAGATGAACTCAGCCGGTTGCAGCAAGCCGCGTGTCGGGTGCTGCCAGCGAATCAGCGCCTCGGCGCCGACGATCCTGCCGCTCAAGACGTCTACACGCGGTTGATACTGCAACAGGAATTCATCGCGCTCGATGGCCCGGCGCAGGTGCGACTCCAGGCGCAGGCTGTCCAGTGCGCGGGCGTTCATCGACTTGTCGTAGAACTGCACCCCGCCACGCCCGGCCGCCTTGGCGCGGTACATGGCGGTGTCGGCGTTCATCATCAAGGTGTCGGAATCGGCGCCGTCTTCGGGGAACATGGCCACGCCGATGCTGCCGCCGACGAAAATTTCATTGCCCTGGATGAGCACGGCATGGCTCAGTGTTTCGACCAGCCGCCGGGCAATGTTGGCGGCCTCCGCCGGCCCGGGCATGTCGGTCAGCAGGACGATGAATTCATCGCCTCCCAGGCGGGCGATGCTGTGCGGCGGCGACTTGGTGTTGTGCCGCGCGATTGTGTCCTGGCTGCGCAGGGCACTGGCCAGGCGGCCGCTGGCCTGGCGCAGCAATTCGTCGCCGACCTTGTGCCCCAGGGTGTCGTTGACGCGTTTGAAATTGTCCAGATCCACGAACATGATCGCCAGGCGGCGCCCCTGGCGTTCGGCCTGGGCCAGCGCCTTGGCCAGCAGCTCGGTGAACATCAGGCGGTTGGGCAGGCCGGTGAGCGCGTCGTAGTAGGCCAGTTGGCGGATCCGTTCCTCGGCGTCCACGCGCCGGGTGATGTCGTGCAGCGCACCGGCCAGGCGCATGGCCGGGCCGGCGGTGACGCGCTCGATCAGTTCCACCTGCTGATGAACGTGGCGCACCGTGCCGTCGGGCAGCAGCACGCGGTGATCCATGGCGAAGCCCTGGGCGCTGGCCACCGCGTGGGCGCAGGCGTGACCCAGCCGCTCCGCGTCTTCGGGGTGAACCGTGGCGAAGAAGGCCTCGGATGTGAGGTGAGGCGCCGCCGGGTCCAGCCCGAGCAGCCGCGCCGCTTGTTCGGACGGCACGATGCGGTTGCCGCGCGTGTCCCATTCCCAGTCACCCATTTCGCCGATGCGTTGGGCGTTGGACAGCCGGCGTTCGTTTTGCTGCAGATTGCGGATGGCCGCGCTGGCGCGCAGCATGTAGCGCACCCGGTGCGGCAGCACTGACCAGTTGATCGGCTTGGTGATGAAGTCCGTGGCACCGACTTCGAACGCGCGGTCGATCGACTGCGTGTCGTCCAGCCCGGTCATCATCACCACCGGCACGTCGGCGCCGCCGGGCAAGGCGCGCAGTTCAACGCAGGCGGTGAAACCATCCATCACCGGCATGCTCACGTCCATCAAGACCATGTCGGGCATGGTCTGTTTCATCATGTCGATGGCGATCTGGCCGTTGCCCGCCTCGGCCACGGCGAAGCCGGCCTTGGCCAGGGTGGCGCGGGTCAGGCGCCGGCCACCGGCGTCGTCATCAACCACCAGGATGCGAAGGGGCGAGTTCATGCGGGTTGCCTCATTTCTGCGCGCAGCGCGGGTTGAACGCGGTCCAAGGTGGCGTTGATGGCGCCCACCAGGTCGACCAGCCCGGTCGTGGAACCGGACTTGGCCTCCTTTTCAAGCCGCTTGCACAGTTCGCCAACGCCTTTGGCGCCGACGTTGAAGCTGGCTGACTTCAGAGCGTGTGCATGTCGCCCCAGGGCCGCGGCGTCGCCCGCTTCCAGGGCGTGCTGCATGCCTTGCAGATGCCCGGGCACTTCGTCGAAGAACATCTGGATGACCTCGCACAACACCGTGCCGTCGTCGTCCATGCTGCGGATGTTGTCGAGTGCCGCCTGGTCGAGCTGGCTTTCAGCGGGCGGCGGCTTGACTGGCGCCGCGCCGGCTTCGTCGAAGCCGGTGTTGCCGGTGTGTTCAACCTTGTCGTCGGGCAGCCAGCGCACCAGCATCGACGCCAGTTGCTTGCGGGTGTACGGTTTGGCCAGGTGCGCGTCCATGCCGCAGGCCAGGCACTGCTCCGCGTCGCCCACCAGGGCATTGGCGGTGAGCGCCACGATCGGGATGCGCGTGCCCGCAGGGCCTTGGCTGCTTTCACGCAAGCGGATCGCGCGCGTGGCTTCGTAGCCGTCCAGCACCGGCATCTGGCAGTCCATCAACACGATGTCGAACGGCCCGCGCTGCAAGGCGTCCAGCGCCTCCTGGCCGTTGGGCACGATCTCGAATTCGCAGCCCAAGGTGCGCAACATGTTGCGCGCCACCACCTGGTTCACGCCGTTGTCCTCGGCCAGCAGCACGCGCGCCCGGATGACCGGAATCGCCCGCTTGCCGGGTGCGAACGCGAGCTCGGCCGTGACCTCGCCGATGGCTTGCGCCAACGCGCGGAACATGTCCAGCCGCTTGACCGGCTTGGACAGGTACGAGGTGATGCCGGCCGTGCGGGCCCGCGTCACCTCGTGCGGCGAATGCAGCGAGGTGACCAGCACCAACCGAATGCTGGCCAGCAGCGGGTCCGCGGCCACCGCGTGCGCCAGCTCGATGCCGTCCATGCCGGGCATCTTCATGTCGATCACGGCCACCTCGAACGGGTCGCCCGATTGCTGCGCCAGGCGCATCTGGCGCAGGGCGTCAAAACCATCGACTGCCGTGCGGCAGCGCATGCCACCGGCCTGCACGTGGCGCTCAAGAATTTCGCGGTTGGTGGCGTGATCGTCCACCACCAGCACGTGGCGCCGCGCCAGCGCGCTGGGGTTGGGCGCCGCGGGCAGGCTGGTTGCGGCAGGCAGCGGCAGCTCGAACCAGAAGGTCGAGCCTTCGCCCGCGCTGCTGTCCACGCCGATCACGCCGCCCATCAGCTCAACCAGGCTGCGGCAGATCGCCAGGCCCAGGCCGGTGCCGCCAAAGCGCCGCGTGGTCGAACCGTCAGCCTGCTCGAACGCATTGAACAGCCGCGCGCGGGCGTCTTCACTGATGCCGATGCCGGTGTCGTGCACCGCAAAGCGCAGCCGCTCGGCGCTGGCTATTTTCACATCGACAAGCACCTCGCCGGTGTCGGTGAACTTCACCGCATTGCCGATCAGGTTGGTCAGCACCTGGCGCAGCCGGTAGGGGTCGCCGCGCACAGCGGTGGGCAGTCGCTCGTCGATGCGGCAGACGATTTCAAGCTGCTTGGCGTGCGCCCGCGGCGCCAGCAGTTGCACCGCGTCTTCCACGGTCTGGAACAGGTCGAAGTCAACCGACTCCGTTTCCAGCTTGCCGGCCTCGATCTTGGAGAAGTCCAGGATGTCGTTGATGATCGACAGCAGCGCTTCGCCCGAGCTGCGCACCGTTTCGACAAAGGGCCGCTGTTGTTCGTCCAGCGGCGTTTCCAGCAACAGCTCGGTCAGGCCGAGCACACCGTTCATCGGCGTGCGAATTTCATGGCTCATGTTGGCCAGGAATTCCGACTTGGCGCGGCTGGCGTTTTCGGCCGCGTCCTTGGCTGCGCTGAGCTCATGTTCGCGCTGGCGCAGCTTCTCTTCGGCCAAGGCACGCTGCGTGATGTCGAAGAACACGGTGTAGACGCCGACCACCACGCCGCTGTCGTTGATGTCGGGCACATGCCGGCCCGAGTGCCACACCGGGTTGCCCTGGCGGTCGATGCGGTGCCGCTCCAGCGGCACCTGCTGGCCCTGCAGCGCTTCGCGCAGGTGCGGCTCGACATCGGCCCATACCTTCTCACCGGCCACGTCCCTGAGCAGACGGCCCGCGACTTCGCTCTCGGTCTTGCCCAACCACTGTTCCTGCGCACGGTTGATGTAGCGATAGCGGAACTCGGCATCGATGTAGGACACCGTGACCGGTATCTGATCCATGATGATGCGTAGCCGGCGCTCGCCGCGTTCCGCGCTGCGCAACGCCGTCTGGGTGGCGGTGACGTCCATCGCCAGCAGGTCGCAAGCCTGGGTTCGCCCCGCGCCGTCAAAGCGCGGCGTCAGGTCGATTTGCAGCCAGCGTTCGTTGCCGTCCGGGCCCGCGTGGCTGCATTGCACGGTTTGGGCCGTTCCGGCCAGCGCCGCGGCTAGCGCCGGCGCCAGTTGGTTGCCAGCCAGGGGGCCAAAGGCATCGAGCACGGTGTGCCCGGCCAGGTCGTCTTGCTCCGCGCCTAGCCAGGCGCGCAAGGCCGGGCTGGTGGCCACGATTTGATGCGTCGAATCGACCACGGCGGCCAGGGCCGTTGCGGGCAACACGGTGGCCAGGCTGGCCGGCGCGTTGCCGAGCGAGCCGATGTGCAAGGGCTCGTCCAACAACTGGAAGGCGCCGGCCCGCTGCCGGTGCGCCGCAGCCAGCAACAGCAGCGCGAACAGCGAGGCTGGCACGGTGAAGGCGAGCTTGCCGGCGCTGCCGCCCACGTCCAACGCCAGGGCCAGCAGCGTGGCCGCGCACAGCCAGGCGCTCAGCCAGTTCGAGCGGCGTGGTGCGCGGGTTGGGGCCGCAGCGCTCTGGCCATGCCCGTTTGAATCTGTCGGCGCGCCGCCGCTGTGCGGTGCTGAAGGTTTGTCGGTTTGATTCAAAGTGCACTCCAATCGGTGACCAGGCATGGCCGCTGCGCAAACTCGAATTCGGCGATCTCGCCGTTGGCCAGGTCGAGCCGATGCGGCCAACCGACCAACTCGCCCATGACGCGGGCCACGCCCTTGCTGCCCACCAGCAAGGGACGGCTGGACAGGCGGGCCTTGATCAGCCGCACGCCATAGGCCACGCGGTCGATGAACTCGGCGTCGGACTCGCCGCCAGGCGGTGTCTGGCGCGCCTCGAACCAGGCCTGTGTGTCCTGGATCGGGCGCAGGTTCCAGCGGCCCAGCCGGCGTTCGGCAAACGCTGGCTCCACGATCATGGGCAGCCCAGGCAAGGCGGCGGCGATGATGTCCGCCGTGTCGCGGGCGCGCTTCAGGTGGCTGGTAACGATCATGCCAATCGGTTGGTTCTGTTGGCTCATCTCGCGCACCTGCTGCGCCGCCTGCCTGGCTTGCTCGCGCCCCAGCTCGGTGAGGGGCAAGTCCAGGTCGCCGCCGCAGCGCAGCCCGGCCTGGTTGGCCAGGGTGGCGCCATGGCGCACGAAGCGCAGCGGCATGCGCGCATTCGGTGAAGGGGCCGTGCCGGAAGAAAATCTCATGAGCGAATCAGCGCAAGGCGCTGGCAGGGGCAAAGGGAATGGGGCTGCCGGGGTAGGCCTCGCGCATCTGCGCATGCAGCACGCTGAACTCGCTGCCCTGCGGCACGTCACCCACCAGCCAGCGGCGCACGAATTCGATCTGGTTGCGGTCGGCCAGCAGCGGGGTGTGGCCGGTCTGCGGGATGTGCATCACGGCGATCGGCTTGTGCCGCGACATGCGCGCAATCGTCGCTTCAGTCAGCGCGTCGGACTCCATGCCGTGGATCAGCAGCACGGGGCAATTCACGCGGCTCCACTCATCCCATTGCGACACACTGCGGTGCGCGCCCTGGCGATAGGCCTGCATGGCGCGCACGTCGTGGCGGTAGACGCGCCCGCCCTCGTCGTCGGACCAGCGGGTTTGATGAAACGTCAGGTTGAAGCGGATGTCATCACTCACCGGCCCGTCGTTCTTCTGCGCGGCGCCGACGCGGCGCAGCAGCTCCGCGGGGTTGCGAAAGACATAGTGGCGCGCGATCGCATCGGCGCGCCGCTTGCGCCGGCGCGCCGGGATGAACGGGCCGACGTCATTGAGGATCAATTGCTTGACCAGGCGCGGCTGGCGCGCAATCAGCTCGATGGCGGCGCTGCCGCCCATCGACGAACCCAGTATGCAAACGGGCCCACCGCCCAGATGCAGCACCATCTGGCGCAACTGCTCGGCATAGGTGGCCAGTGAATAGTCCTCCTGCGCCGCCAGCCAGCCCGAGCGGCCGCGGCCGAGCCAGTCCATGCAGATCACGCGCCGGCTGTCTTGCAGGTCCGAGGCCAGGTAATGAAAGCGCGTGGCCACGTTGGCCACGCCACCGGCACACAACAACACCGGCGCATCGGCCGGCCCCCATTCCGTGTAGGCCACCGTAGCGGCGTATGGCTTGCGCAGGCGCAGCGGCGTGCCGGGTTGCAGGCGCGTGGGGTGTTGATAGTCAAAGTGGCCACTGCGGAACTGGCCGTGAAAGCGGCCGACCACGCGGCTGGCCAGGGCCATGTAGTCATTCCAACTGTTCACCACGCGGCGCCGGCCGGCTTGTGGCGGCTCCCAGGCCACATCCACCAGCTCACCCGGAACCGTGTCGCCCAAGGCTTGTTCGCGCTCGACGAGCTTGAACGCCGCTTTCATGGGCAGCCCCGCTGCATCGAGCCTGGCTGGCCGCCTTGGCCAGGTGCCGTTCTCGTTTGCGTAAATCGACCCCGCATACATCCGCCCCTTGTTGGCTGCCTTTTTTGTGGCCAGCCCGAGCGGTATCGGCACGGCCACGGCGCGGCTTGAAGGGCAATCGCTGGCCAATTCGATTGATTCAACCGCGGCGTGCCGGATTAAGGTCTCGCCCACGTTGGCCGAAAACGTAAGGACTGTCGGATTGCCCGTGTGGCGGCCCGGCGCTGGAGCACGAATGATGAATTCGACAAGAAGCCGGATGGTGGCGGTGGCCGTGGTGGTCTGCGGCTTTGCCGTGGGCATGGCCGGCTTGCTGAACTATTTCAAGTACCGCAGCATTTCGAACCGGCTGGTCACTGAACGACTCGTGGTGACCGGCAAGGCGGTCGAAAGCACCATTCAAAGCGCGCTGGAACTGGGCTTGCAGTTCGCCGACATCGCCACGCTGCCTGGCACCCTGGACCGCGAACGCAGCACCGACCAGCTGATCGAAGGCATCGACGTCTTCGACATCGACGGCATCATGCTGTACAGCACCGATCGGCTGCGCGCTGCGCGCCCCATCCCCGCCAGTTGGCTGGCGGCGGCAAAGAAGGCGGGCAGCGAGAACTGGTTTTCTGAAGACGACCAGCAGGCCGCTGCCGGCATCTCCGTGAAAAACAATTTCGGCCTGACGATCGGCTACCTGGCGTTGCGTTACTCGGGCGAGCGCGTGCGCGACGCGGCCTTTGTTGTGGGCAAAGAGCTGGCGCTGTCGACCCTGCTCATGTTCGTGGTCTCGTCGGCGCTGTCGGCGCTGGCCTTGTTGGCCGTGATGAACCGGCTGATGGGCGATATCGCCAATGTCGAAGCGGCGCTGCGCTCGGGCGACGGCACGGCGGCGTTCGTCAAGGCCACACGTGGCCCGTTCGGCGGGGCCTTGCGGCAATTTGCCAAGACCACTCGTCAAACCCATGCGCGGGTGGCTGAACTGCGCACTCAACTGCAACGCGGAGCGGGTTCATGAGACGCCGGGCCGCTCCCAAGGCGAATAGCGCAATGCGCAGCACGAAGGTAGCCCAATGAGCACCAGCTACCTGCGCAGCGTTTACCTGCGCCTGGCCGGCGTGGTGACGCTGGTGGTGATGTTGGCCCTGGCGGCCAATGCGTTCCTGTCGCACCGCATCTTCGAGCGTGCGCTGGCACCGCAAATGGCGAGCAAGGTGGGCAGCGTCGGCGCGTCGATCCGCGGCCTGGTGTTCAAGGCGGTGGCCAACGGCGTTGACTTTCGCGAGCTCTACGGCGTGACCGATCGATTCAAGGAGATCAGGGAAGAAGTCCCTGAAATCTCGTACATCGCCATCACCGACCCCGCCGGAACGATCCTGCATCGCAGCACCACGGAGCCCAGTGGCGCGGCCGAGCACTTTCGCAGCCCCGGCGTGCTGCAGTTGCTTGGCTCGCCCGGTGCCGTGGCACCAGTGTCGCGGGTGGGCGGCACGTATATGGTGTCGATGCCCATCGCCTCGGCCGACAAGGCCTTGGGCATCCTGCACCTGGGCGTGAGCGTCAGCTTCGTCGACGACATCGTGCTGGACATGTTGTACGACGTGATCGTGGTGCTGGTGGTGACGCTGTTCTTCACCTTCGAGCTGTTGCACTACATCGCCGGGGCCAGGCTGGAGGCCTCGTTGCGCCACCTGGGTGAAACCTTCGAACGCGGCGCCACGGGGGACTTCAGGCCCCGCAGCGGCCCGCGCGGCGCTCAGGCCTTCGGCAGTTTGATCCTGCTGCTGGAATCGACCTTGGCGCGCGTCAATGATGCCTACGCGGCGCTGGCACGCGCCATCGAAAACGGCCGCAGTGTGCCGGCGCACGAACGATCGTTGGGCCTGACCGCGGCGCACAACGGCGCGCGCGAACTCGCTACTCGCTTTCGCTTCGGCGCCGAGACCGCTGATGCGCGCTCAGACGACGGCCAGCTCAGCAAGATTCGCGCGCCGCTGTTCGTCTTCATCCTGGCCGAGGAATTGACGCGCTCGTTCCTGCCGTCGTTCAGCCAGGAGCTGATGACGCCGGTCAGCTGGCTGGCGCCGCAGGTTGTGATTGGGCTGCCGATTGCATTGTTCATGTTGATCGTGGCCCTGAGCCAGCCCTTCTTCGGCGTCCTGTGCGAGCGCCAGGGCCACAAGCGCCTGATGCTCATTGGCGCGACCATTGCCGCGCTGGGCTTTCTGGGCACCGCCAGCTCGGGCTCGGTGTGGGACTTGATGCTGTGGCGTTCACTGTGTGCGGTGGGCTATGCCATGGTCTTTGTTGCCGGGCAGGCTTTCGTGCTGGATCACGCCACACCGGCCAATCGGGCCAAGAGTTTCGCGCTCTTCGTGGGCGCCATCATGGCCGCAACGATCTGCGGCCCGTCGATCGGCGGCATCCTGGCCGACAACATCGGCGTGCGCCCCGCGTTCGTGATTGCCGGCTTGCTGGCCGCCGGCTCGCTGTGGGTGATTCGTGAATTGCCCGATCGCGTGGTGACCGCTGCCGGCAAGCCCGTGGCGCGTGTGCCCAAGCTGCGCGAGATTGGCGCGCTGATGATGAACCGCCGCTTCATGACCATGACCGGCCTGGCCGCCATGCCGGCCAAGATGCTGCTCACCGGCGTGTGCTTCTACCTGGTGCCGCTGTACGTGTTAACGATCGGCAGCAGCCAGTCGATGGCCGGCCGCATCCTGATGACCTACGCCACCGTGATGGTGGTGCTGGCGCCCGTGACCGCGGCGCTGGCCACCAACCGGGAGCGCATGCACTGGCTGGTGGGCGGTGGGCTGTTGATCTCGGGCGTGGGCGGCATGCTGCTGCTGGCCGGCGGCAGCCTGGTGTGGATCTTCTTTGCGGTGATCTTGATCGGGCTGGGGCAGTCGGCGTCGATTTCGGCGCAAAGCGCGCTCGTCAGCGAGCACTGCGAAGCCGAAGTCGCGCAGCTAGGTGAAGGCGTGGTCTACGGTGTCTACCGCCTGCTTGAACGCATCGGCAATGCGCTGGGCCCGATGCTTGCGGCCGGCCTGGTGATGGCCGTGGGCTACCGCTCCAGCTTCGGCGTCATTGGCGGCCTGGTGTTTCTTTGTGGCATTGGCTTCTTGCTGGCAACGCGCCGGATGGACGAGCCGGCGCTGGCGACTGCATGAACAACGACTTGGGAGTATTGCGCGTGAACTTCAACACCAACCGCCGTGACTGGCTCGCCGCCGCCGTGGCTGCGGCACTGCCCGGCACGCTTTGGGCGCAGGCGGCTGCGCCTGCCAAAACCGGCAAGGCGTTCCGGATCTATGCCATCACCTTCCGTGGCATGACCGACGTGGAGAAGGGCTTTTCGGAGTACTTCGCCTCGCGCAAGCTGCCGGTGCAAATCGTCTTCCGCGACATGAATCGCGACCCCGCGCGGATGCCCGGTTTCCTGGAAGAGATTCGTGCCACCAAGCCCGATCTGATCTACACCTGGGGCACCTCGGTCACGTTGGGCGTCGTCGGCCCTTACGACGGCGTGATCCCGGGCCAGCACA
Organism: Burkholderiales bacterium; assembly: GCA_043756905.1. Classification (GTDB taxonomy): domain Bacteria; phylum Pseudomonadota; class Gammaproteobacteria; order Burkholderiales; family Burkholderiaceae_C; genus Rubrivivax. The sequence goes on from JAYUQE010000312.1 coordinate 19,661, forward strand.
TCACCGACATCCCCGTGGTCTTCACCTTGGTGGCTTCACCCACCTTGGCCAAGATCGTGCCGGATCTGAACAAGCCCGGGCGCAACGTCACCGGCGTGACCCATGTCGGCCCCACCGAAGCACAGATCAAGGCCATGGCGGCGTACCGGCCGTTTCAGACCCTGGGCATCCTGTACACGCCCACCGAGCGCAACTCCGTGGTCGTGCTTGAGGAAGTGCGCCGGCTGGGCAAGGAGGGCGGCTTCCACACAGTCGAACGCACCTTCCGCCTGGACGCCCAACGCAAGCCCATTGCCGACGGCGCCGCCGACCTGGTGCGCGAATTGAAAGATGCCGGCGCGCAATGGTTGTACCTGCCACCCGACAGCTTCCTGGGCACCTTGGCCGAGAGCACCGTCATACCGGCGGCGATGCAACTGGGCTTGCCCACGTTTGCGTCGACCGAACAACTGATGCAGGCCGGCGCGCTTTCCGGGCTGGTCAGCCGCTACTACAACGTGGGGCAATTCACGGCGCACAAGGCCGAGCAGATTCTGGTGGGCAAGCAGGCCGCGTCGACGATTCCCATCGAAACCCTGAAACGCTTCTCGTACCAGATTCGCATGCCCGCGGCGCGCAAGCTGAACCTGCCCCCGCCGCTGCCGATGCTCAGCTACGCCGAGCTGATCACCACCGAAACCACTTCACAGTGAATTGCGCCGCGCCGGGCGTGAACGGCGCGAACCGGGTCAACCGGCCACCACTTCATGGCGCACCGTCAGCGGCGCCAGCCGTTCATGCACGGCTTGCTCCAAAGCCTGCGCCGCCGCGCCCGTTGCGCCGCGCAATGACACGCTGATCACCTGCCCGTGGCTGGCGTGCGCCAACACCGCGCAATCCACCGCCAGGCCTTGCAGCAGCTTGTGCGCCACGCGGCCGATGGCATCGATGCGCAGCGCGGGCTTGAAGATCTTGCCCACGGCGGTGAGCGGCATGGGGTCTATAACGTGCAGCTCAACAGGAATCGCAGCGCGCTCGGGCGTGTGTTCACGCAGGTAGGCGATCACCTCGGCCGGGTTCACCGTCATGCCTGCCTTGGCCTGCACATAGGCCACGGGCAGCTCGCCGGCGTAGGCATCGGGCTGGCCCACTAGCGCGGCCAGGGCCACGGCGGGGTGGCGGTAGAGCAGCTCCTCCAGTGGCGCGGGGTCGATGTTGTGGCCACCGCGAATGATCAAATCTTTGGCGCGGCCGGTGATCCAGAGTTGGCCAGCGGCATCGAGCCGGCCGAGATCGCCTGAGTTGACCCAACCCGGTTCAACGAATGCGGTGCGGTTGTGTTGCGCGCTCAGGTAGCCGCTGAACACGCCCGGCCCGGCCATGGCGACCACGCCGATTTCGTCCACCGCGCAGTCGCCCGCCAGGCGCCCTTCGGCATCTAGCTTGACCACCCGGGTTCGTGAATACGGCAGCGGCCGGCCCACGCTGCCCGCTGTGCGCGGCATGTTCGGGTAGCCCATGGTGTGCACGCTGGCGGTTTCGGTCATGCCGTAGACCTCGAGCACCGGCAGTTTCAGTTCGTTCTCGTAGACCTGGATCACCGCCACCGGAATGGCCGCGCCGCCGCCGGAGGCGCGCTGCAGGCTCGACAGATCGGCGCCGGCGCGCGGCACCTGCAAGGCCGCCGCCAGCACCGTGGGCACGCCGCCGAAAACGGCCGGGCGATAGCACTCGACCAGTTTCCACACATTGCGCACGGCGCGCGGGTCGCGCCAGCCGGCTGCACCCAGCACCACCAGCGTGCCGCCATTGGCCAGCACGGCCAGGCCCTGCGTCAGCGCACCGCCCACATGGAACAGGGGCAGGCCAAACAGGATCGGCCGGCCGGTTTCGGCAATGCCCATGATGCGCAGACCCCAGGCTTGATAAACCTGGTTGGCGTGGCTGTGGCGCACCAGTTTGGGCAAGCCTGTGGTGCCGCCGGTGTGAAAGTAGCCGGCCACATCACCGGCCGCAATGTGGCGGCCGCTGACCAGGTGGTCGGTGGGCTGACGCCTGAGCAACTCGTCGAAGTCCAGCGCCACATCGGTTGGCACCACGCCACCGCCCACCACCAGCACCTGTTCAAGCTGCGGCAGTTCTTGGCGAATCGCCAGCACCTTTTCCCAGATGTCGGCCCCTTCGGTTGGCCCCAACGCCACCAGCACCTTGGTGCCGGCAGCACGCAGGATTTCAACCAGATGCGCCGCCGACAGCATCGGGTTCACCGGGTTGGCCACGCCCGCGGCCTGGGCCCCAAACAGCGCCACAAAGGCCTGCGGCAGCAGCGGCAACAACAAGCTCACCACATCACCCGGCCCCACGCCCAGGCGGTGAAACAGGTTGCCGGCCTGCGTGACCTGGGCGATGAACGCGGCGTGGCTGAGCGTGAGCGGCGCTTCATCGGGGCTCACGTTGGGCAGGAAGTGAAGCGCCGGTGCGCGCGGGTTCAGCGCCGCGCCGATTTGCAGCGCCTCATACGTGCTTTGTGCAGCCACCCGGTCTTGCCAGCGCGCCGTGGCTTCGAAGGCGGCCACATCGGCCGGCGTGGCCAGGCGGGGCAGTTCGGCGCCGATGAGGCGGTCCAGCGGGTGGGCGGGGGTGGGCATCGGAATTGACCTTGCAGCAGCAGTGCCCAGGAATCTAGGGCGCATCCACGCGGCGTGGCAGCGGTCAAACCCGGTGGCGGGGCAAAAGAAAACGGCGCTGCGGGTGCTACCCCGCAGCGCCATTTGCGCCGCCATCAGACCCGAAAAATCACAGCCGCTCGAACACCGCCGCAATGCCCTGGCCGCCGCCGATGCACATGGTCACCAGCGCATAGCGCCCGCCGGTGCGGTGCAGCTCGTAAATGGCCTTGGTGGCGATGAACGCGCCCGAGCAACCGATGGGGTGGCCCAGCGCAATGGCGCCGCCGTTCGGGTTGGTCTTGGCGGCGTCCAGCTCCAGCCCGCGCGTCACCGCGATGGCCTGCGCCGCGAAGGCCTCGTTGCTTTCCACCACATCCATCTGGCTCACGCTCAGGCCGGCCTTCTTCAGCGCCAGGCGCGAAGCCGGAATCGGCCCTTCGCCCATGATTTCATTGGGCACGCCGGCCACGGCGTACGACACCAGCCGGGCCATCGGCTTGTGGCCATGCGACGCGGCCACGGCCGCATCGGCCAACACGAAGAAGGCCGCGCCGTCGTTGATGCCCGAGGCATTGCCGGCCGTGACCGTGCCGTCTTTCTTGAACGCCGGTTTCAACTTGGCCAGCGACTCCATCGTGGTGTTGGCCTTCACGTACTCATCGGTATCGAAGACGACTTCGCCCTTCTTCGTTTGCTTGACGATGGGCACGATCTGGCTCTTGAAGCGGCCCTCGGCAATCGCCGCCACGGCGCGGCGCTGCGATTCAACCGCCAGCGCGTCTTGCTGCTCGCGCGTGATGCCCCACTTGGCGGCCAGGTTTTCGGCCGTGATGCCCATGTGGCCGACGCCGAACGGATCAGTCAGCGTGGCCACCATCATGTCGATGAGCTTGGTGTCGCCCATGCGTGCGCCGGTGCGCATGGCGGGCGACAAGTAGCCGCCGCGGCTCATGTTCTCGACCCCGCCGCCCACGCCGTAGTCGCAGTCACCCAGCAAGATGTTCTGCGCCGTGGTCACAATGCCTTGCAGGCCCGAAGAACACAGGCGGTTCACGCTCATGGCCACGCTGTCCATCGGCAGCCCGGCCTGGATCGCGGCCACGCGGGCCACATAGGGGAAGCGGCTTTCAGTGGGAATGGTGTTGCCCACCGTCACGTAGTTGATCACCTTGGGGTCCACGCCCGAGCGCTTCACTGCTTCCTTCATCACCACGCCGGCCAATTCAGCCGGTTCCATGTCGGCCAGGGCGCCGCCAAAACTGCCGATCGCCGAACGGGCAATGCCCAACACCACCACATCACGTTTGCTCATGTCGCACTCCTTGCCCGCGGGCGTCAAAAGGCCAGAAAAAGTTGAAGTCAGGGGCGAAAGATAACAGGGTGGGCTGAGGCTGGGCTGACGGGGTGCGTGGGGCCATCTTGGCGGGCCTACGTCATCGCACCAGAGGCCGCCAGATCGGTGGCATGGAACTGCGTCGTTCGCACCATCGAACTGCTTGCGGCTGCAGCGGGTTCATCAAACGCGGCCATGGCCGCCACCAGGTTGGCCACCTGGGTGTTGCTCAACACCGTGCCATTGGCATAGGCAAATTGTTCAACCTGGTACGCCGTGCCCAGGCACCAGTCTTTCAACATCAATTTGTCGACGGTTGCGCCAACGCTGGCCGTCAAGTCGTTGCCGGTGCGCGTGAATGCCGTGTCGGCTTGAACGATGTTGGCGCCGAACTGAACACGGTCCATCACGCCCGCGGTGGCGTCGTTCTCTTGCAGCATGTCTACACCCGAGCCGCGGCCGAACAAGTAGATATCGGCACCCGTGCCGCCCATGAGCGTGTCGTTGCCGGCAGCGCCATCCAGGGTGTCACTACCCGCCGCACCCGTGAGCACGTTGGCCGCTGAGTTGCCAAGCAGCACATTGGCCAAGGTGTTGCCGTTGCCGTTCAGCGCCAGCCGGCCGGTGAGCGTGAGGTTCTCGATGTTGCTGCTCAGTGTCAAAGTCACCGAAGCCAAGACTGTGTCAGTGCCCTCGTTGGTACCCTCCGTGGTGATGTCTGTGGCCAGGTCAACGATGTACGTGTCGTTGCCGATGCCGCCGACCAACTTGTCTGCACCGGCGCCGCCATCCAAAGTGTCATTGCCGGTGTCGCCCGTTAACGTGTTCGCCGCGGCGTTGCCCACGATGATGTTACTCAAGGTGTAGCCGGTACCGTTGTTGCCCAAGCTGCCGGTCAAGTTCAGGTTTTCCACGTTCGCGGGCAAGTTGAAAGTCACCGCTGCATTGACGGTATCGGTGCCTTCGTTGGCCAGCTCAGTGACCACGTCTTTGGTGACGTCAACAAAGTAGATGTCGTCGCCCGCGCCGCCTACCAGGGTGTCGTTGCCGGCGGCGCCATCAAGCATGTCGTTGCCCGCCCCACCCGTGAGCACGTTGTTGCCGCTGTTGCCGAGCAAGTTGTTGTTCAGTAAATTACCTGTTCCATTAATCGTCGCAGTGCCCGCCAAGCTTAGGTTTTCAAAGTTGTTGCCCAAGGTAAACGTCACCGAGGCTTGAACCAGGTCTGTGCCTTCACCAGCGTTCTCATCCACGGCGTCAGCCATGTTGTCAACGACATAGGTGTCATTGCCGGTGCCACCTGCCAAGGTATCTGCACCAGCGCCGCCGTTCAAAGTGTCGTTGCCTGCCTCGTCCTGCAGCAGGTTGGCGGCGCTGTTGCCCGTGAGCTGGTTGTCTTGGCTGTTACCTGTGGCGTTGTTGGCAGCGGTACCTGTCAAGGCGATGTTCTCCACTGCAGCGGGCAGGGTGTAGGGCACCAAACTCTGCACCGTGACGTTGCCCTCGCCAGCGCTTTCAATCACGCCGTCTGCAAGGCTATCGACAACGTAAATATCGTCGCCCAAGCCACCCAGCATCAGGTCTGTGCCTAGCCTGCCGTTGAGCGTGTCGTCCCCCGCCCGGCCGCTGAGCTTGTCGGCACCTGCTGTGCCCGTGAGGGTCTCAGCGCCCGCGGTGCCGTTGATTGCGTTGAATGTGACGGCCGGTACAGCGGAAGTGGCGGTCGCAAAGGCAGCCTCGGCCGCACCCCTGCCATCGGTGTACGACACACCGGCTCGCAGCGGCATGCCAGCGAATCGGGCATCTACGATCAACGTGCTGCGGTTGTTGTCGGCAACGTCCGACCACACGGTGCCATCCAGTGCCTGCCAGCGCCAGGTCAACGCCCCCAAGCCGTCAACATCCGCCACGCTGCTGGTTGCGGTGAGGGTCTGACCAAGCGCAGCGTTGCCGCCAATAGCGACGCTACCGGTGGGTGGGTGGTTCAAGAACTGAACCACGCCCGTCGGTGTACTGGCCAGTACCCCTAGCGTGCCAAAGCCATCAATGTACGCAACACCCACGGCGATCTGCGCTCCTGCATCTGCGTTGGTCAGCACATAGTTTGCTGCCGTCGCGCCCGCCACGGTCACACCGCCACGCGTCCGCTGGAATGCAAGCGCACCCAGGCCGTCAGCGTCGCTGATGGCCGTGGTGACCGCACTTAAAGATTGACCGACTGCTGCCGTGCCACTGATGCTTGGCAGGCCAACAGGGGCGTCATTCACATTCGCCACCACGGCCGTTGTGGCACTGGTCAACAATTCATGGGCGCCCCAGCCATCTGCGTAGCTCACGCGTACTCGAATTTGCTTCCCGGCGTCGGCATCACCCAAAGCGTAGGTCACCTCTGTGGCGCCAGCAATGTCTACGCCATTGCGTTGCCATTGGTAGTTGTAAGGCCCCAGGCCGTCGGCATTGGCCACGGCCGCGGCACTCCCCGCGGGGGGAAAACTGACGCTGAAGGCGCCGAGGCCACCCTCATCCGTCACCAAGGCGGCATCAACCGTCAGCACGCTGTCTTCCTCGGCCGTACCAGTAATCAGTGGCAAGCCTTGCGGCTCATCATTTGCGTTTGACGCGAGCCCGTTGACTGCGCTGGTCAACAGCGCTGCGGCGCCCCCGCCGTCGACGTACGCATTGCGCAGCTGAATGGCCAGGGCATCACCTGAAGCACCCATCTCATAGGTCGTGCTCGGTGCCGCCGATGCTGCTGCGCCATCCATCGACCACTGGAAACTGGGAGGGTCCAACCCGTCGGCAGCTGCCGACGACGTGGTCGCGGCGCTGAGGATCTGGTCTTCGACAGATGTTCCCCCAATGCCATCATTTCTGGTCAGCAGAGTGCTACTTTGAGGTAAGGCAGCGGTTGGCGGTGACGTCGCTACTTGCCCGGAACCGTAGCGATCTGAAAACGTCAACAACGCGCGCAGGCTCATACCGGCCTGGGCCACGCCAGGTGTGAAGGTGGACGACGTTGCGCCCGGAATGTCAGACCACGTACCGCCAACTTGAACCTGCCATCGCCTGGCCGTGACCGTGATCGCGTTGTTGCCCAACGTGCTGATCATGCTGAGTGTTTGGCCGATTTCCGGCGTCGCGTCATCGACAACAACTCCTCCGGTTGTTAGCGCCCATTCGCGCCACATCGAATAGCCCCAAAGAAACTTGACCGTTTGGTTGAGTTGCTCGATGCCTTGCAGCGTGTCTGTTTCGCCATTCAAGCTGACGGTGTAGGTGTTGTCACCGATGCGTGTGATGGCGTAGGTTCCAACAAAAGGCTCCCACACCGTGTCGTAGCCGTCGCCGCCGATCAAGAGATCGTTGCCGCCACGGCCGATGAGTGTGTCGTCACCCGCGCCGGTGATGATGGTGTCGTTGCCGTTCGTACCAAATATTCCGTCGTGTGCCGGTGTGCCATTGAAGTAGCGCGTTTTCACATCCGCCAGGCCCCAAACCGTGCCGTCTGCAAACTCGATACGCTGCACGGTGCTCGTGGTGCGATTGCCAGGGGTATCAAACTCCTTCCAGTAGCCGACGATGGTGATCGCGTCGCTCGAGCCAGCGATGGACAACCGTAAGTTATAGAAGTCATAGAACAGGTTGCTGTTCTCGTAGGTCTGGCTCAGCAGCACATCCGTAGACAAGACACCTTCCTTGAAACGCAATGTGTTGGTCTTCAGCGCGGTGCTGTCTGACAGGTAAGTGATGACATCCTGGCCATCGCCTCTGCCAAACAAATAGGTGTTGTTGCCGGTACCACCGGCCAGGCTGTCGTTGCCTGCTCCACCGTCCAGCGTGTCGTTGCCCAAGTCGCCGTAGAGACTGTCGTCACCCGCGCCGCCGGTGATCGTGTCGTTGCCAGTCATGCCAGCAATCGCATCGTTGCCATCGCCGCCATGGATGTTGTCGGCATTGACGGTGCCCACGATGGTGTCGTTGCCAGAGGTGCCGGCCATGAGCGTGGGCACAAACGTTGAGTAATTCCAGGCTGTGCCGTCGGCAAACCGCACGCTCTGAACAACGCCGAGCTGATTGCCAAAACCACCTGCTGCGCGCCACATGCCGCCAACGGTCACCTTGTCGGCGGTGCCCACAATGCTGAACTCAATAGCCGCATTCATGCCGAATGTGCTGTCGTAAACCTGCCTGGCTAGCACGTCGCCCGGTGCAATGTTTGCCCCAAACTGCAAGACGCTGTTCTTGCCCACCGTGGTGTCGGTGAAGTTGGTGATGAGGTCTTGCCCATCACCACGGTTGAACACATAGGTGTTGTTGCCGGTTTCGCCAGCCAGGGTGTCGTTGCCCGGCCCGCCTATGAGCGTGTCGTTGCCTTTGCCGCCGTTGAGGTTGTCGTCCCCGGCGCCGCCATCAATGTTGTCTGCATTGATGGTGCCGGTGATCAAGTCGTTACCCGCCGTTGTGGCCATCAGCGCCGGCACAAACGTGGCGTAGTTCCATGTTGTGCCATCGGCGAATTTCACGAGCTGTACCACGCCGTACTCATCGCCATTGCCGCCGGCCGTGCGCCACATGCCGCCCACGGTGACTTTGTCGGTGGTGCCAGTGATGCTGAACTCAATGGCCGCGCTGGTGCCAAAGAAACTGTCGTACACCTGGCGCGCCGCCACATCTGCCGGTGCAATGCCGGGCCCGAATTCGAGCACGCTGGCTTTTCCAAGGGTTGTGTCTTTAAAGTTGGCTATGAGATCCTGCCCGTCGCCGCGGTTGAAGACGTAGGCGTTGTTGCCTGTGCCGCCAGTGAGGGTGTCGTTGCCAGGCTCCCCGCTCAGCCTGTCATTGCCGTTGCTCCCGTTTAGTGTGTCGTTACCCAAGCCTCCTTCCAAGACGTCTGCGTAAGCGCTGCCGGTGATGTTGTCGTCGCCTGGGGTTGTGGTCAGCACCATCGGGATCAGCGTTGCAGAAGACCAAGTCGTGCCGTCGCCGAACTTGACCACTTGCACCGGCGTGTATTCGCCGCCAAACCCACCAGCGCCGCGCCACATTCCACTTACAGAGATCTTGTCAGTGGTGCCTTTGATGCTGAACTCGAGGTCAGCACTCCAGCCCCAATAGGCCGTGTAGACCTGACGAATCGACACATCCGAGGGTGCCACATCCGCGCCGAACAAGAGCGTACTGGCCTTGTTGGCCGTCGAGTCCAACACGTCTTTGATGAAGTCCTGCCCGCCGCCGCGGCCAAACTTGTAGAGGTTGTTGCCGGTACCGCCGTTGAGCGTGTCATTGCCTCCGCTGCCGTCAAGCGTGTCATCGCCCGCGCCGCCACTCAAGTTATTTGCGCCAGCATTGCCAGTCAACACATTCGCCAAGGTGTTGCCTGTGGCGTTGACCCCCGCTGAGCCAGTCAGCACCAAGTTCTCAAAATTGCTGCCCAGCGTCCAGGTGATGGGTGACTGCACCGTGTCAATGCCCTCGGCTGCCGCTTCGGCCAGCACATCTGCGGTGCTGTCAACAACATAGGTGTCGTTGCCCACTCCGCCGAGCAGGTTGTCCGCCCCAGGGCCGCCGATCAAGGTGTCGTCGCCATCCGCGCCCTGCAAGGTGTCGTTGC
>JAYUQE010000313.1:0-10337 GCA_043756905.1 Burkholderiales bacterium
CGGCGTTTACGAGGACGCCCAGCGCGGCTGGGAACACCTGCGGCAACTCGCACCGTATGCTTCCCAGCGCATGATTTATGGCCATTCCCTCGGCGGCGCACATCCGTGCGGCCGATGTCGGCGTGTTGCACCGCCTGCTGCAAGCCTGGCCGCAAGTGGAATACAACATCGAGGGCAACCCCTTTCACAACCTGATGCCGCTGCTGCGCCAATACCGCCCGCAGCAGGCCACCTTCGTGCCCGACGCTGCCGGCCAACACACCTCAGACCACGGCTGGAACCTGGCCGCCGATGGCGAAAGGCTGCGCCCGCTCATTCAAGAAGCGCGCGCGCTGGGCATCCGAGTCAGCCTGTTCATGGACCCGCAGCCCGACGCCATGGCCGCGGCGCGCGCCTTGGGCGCGCAGCGTGTGGAGCTGTACACCGAGGCCTATGCGCGTGCCCATGGCACGGCGGCGCAAGCCAGTGAATTGAAACGTTATGCAAATGCCGCCCAGGCCGCGCAGGCTTGTGGCCTGGAACTCAATGCCGGGCACGACCTGAACCTGGCCAACCTGGGCGACTTTCTGCGTGCGCTGCCCGCGGTGCAGGAAGTCTCCATCGGCCATGCCTTGTTCGCCACTGCCGTCGAATTCGGCCTGCAAGACACCGTGCGGCGCTACCAGGCGTGCATCCGTGCCGCCTTCGAATCGAGCCGTGCATGATCTACGGCATCGGCACCGACATCATCGACATCCGCCGCATCGAGGCCGCCCTGGCGCGCCACGGTGAGCGCTTTGCCCGGCGCGTACTCGGGCCTGCGGAGCTGGGTGTTTGGCGCGCGCGCAGCGCGCGTTCACCGGCGCGAGGCGTGCGCTACGTGGCCACGCGCTTTTCGGCCAAGGAGGCGTTCTCCAAGGCCATCGGCCTGGGCCTGCACCAGCCCATGCGCTGGCGCGATTGCGAAGTCATCAATGCCCCCAGCGGCCAACCCGGCATCCACCTGCATGGCGCGCTGGCGCAGTGGTGTGCCGCACGAGGCCTGCGCGCCCAGGTGAGCATGAGCGACGAGACCGACTACGCCACCGCCTTTGTGGTGGTGCAAACCAGTTTGAGCCTGTGAACAATTCCAACACGCCCGCTCGTGCGCCCCAGACGGCGCCGCTCGTCGTTGCAAATGCTCGCTATAGCCCCGGCTATGGCAGCGCTTTGCGCCTAGATCGACACCGTCTGGTGCACCCGCTCGGGCGCGCCGGAATTATTCACAGACTTTGAGGCAAAACATGAAGACTGACCCCTTGCCGTTCCCGTGCGCCGTGGTGCTTGATGTGGCCGGCACCACGCTGAATGCCGACGATCGGCGCCGCCTCAAACATCCGCTCGCCGGCGGGCTGATCCTGTTTGCACGCAACTGGGAAAGCCGCCGGCAGCTCACCGCGCTGTGCGCCGAGATCAAGTCCTTGCGGCCCGATGTGCTGATCTGCGTCGACCACGAAGGCGGCCGCGTGCAGCGCTTCAGAACCGATGGCTTCACCCACCTGGGCAGCATGCGCGCGTTGGGTGAGCTGTGGCTGAAGGATGCCCTGGCCGCCACCGACGCCGCTTCAGCCACCGGTTATGTGCTGGGCGCCGAACTGCGCGCCTGCGGCGTTGACTTCAGCTTCACCCCGGTGCTCGACCTCGACCATGGCAGCAGCAACGTCATCGGCGACCGCGCCTTTCACCGCGACCCGCGCGTGGCCACGTTGCTGGCCAAGAGCCTGATGCACGGCCTGCTGCAAGCCGGCATGGCGCACTGCGGCAAGCACTATCCCGGCCACGGCCACGTGAAGGCAGACAGCCACGTCGATACGCCTGTCGACAAGCGTTCGCTCAAGGCCTTGCTTGCCGACGACGTGAAGCCCTATGAATGGCTCAGCGCCAGCCTGGCCGCGGTGATGCCGGCGCATGTGGTGTACCCGAAAGTCGATGTCCGCCCGGCCGGCTTTTCAACGCGCTGGCTGCAAGACATCTTGCGCGGCAAGCTGGGCTTCACCGGCGCCGTTTTCAGTGACGACCTGAGCATGGCCGGCGCGCGCCAGCTCGACGGGCGCGAAGTGAGCTATGCCGAAGCAGCGATCGCCGCGTTGAACGCGGGCTGCGACCTGGTGCTGTTGTGCAACCAGTCGGTGGATGGCGGGCAGGCGGTGGACGAATTGCTCCAAGGCTTGCAGCAGGCTGCGGCACAAGGCCGTTGGCAGGCCAACGCGGCCAGCGATGAGCGCCGCCGCGCATTGCTGCCGCAGACGGCGCCACTGCCGTGGGACGAACTGATGCGCCACGCGCCCTACCTGCGGGCGCTGGCCTTGCTGGCGTGAAAACGGCATGCGGCGCCAGGGGCGCTGCAAGCCGGGCATGACCTTCAAGCGGTTGGTGCACCGCTCTCGAACGGCAGCTTCATTTGTGACAGGTCTTTGCGCGTTTCAACCAGCACCAGCGGGCCTTCGTCCACGCTGACCGTGGCCTTGGGCTCGCGCGGCACATGCACCGGCTGGGGTGCCACGGCCAGCGCTTGCGCGGCAGCCTGGACACGCTGCACGTCGGAGTTCACCCACTCCAGCCCCACGCCTTGGGCCAGGGCCTGCAGGCTATCAAGCGGCAACTCGAAAGGTGCAGGTGCGGCCGCCAGGGCGCGGCGCTCAGCCTGTGCCACCGTGGCTACGACCGCGCTCGTGGCGGCCTGTTCGGCATGTTGTTCGGCACGTTGTTCTGCGCGCTGATCGGCGCGCTGCGCAGCATGCTGCTCGGCTGCTGCTGGCGGCTCGGCCTGGTCATCGGGCACACCCGGAGCGGGCGGCAGTGAAGCCGGCCTCCAGTCGGCCTGGGCCTGCGACACCGTGGGGCCACTGGGTGGCGGGGCTGCCTGCGCCGCGGCTGCCATGTTGGCCACCGCCGCTGCGGCACCCACCGCCGCACCCGCCGTCATTGCGCCTGTGGCCACCGCGCCGGGCAGGGCCGTGGTGTCGCTGGCGGTGCTGTCGAAGCTGCCCTGGTTGATGTCTGCCAACTCGGCCTGGGCATTGCCCTGCTGTTGATCGCGTCGACCCCGGCCGCGGCCGCGGCCACGGCGCCCACCTTCGCGCTCGCCATCGGCCGGCGCGGCATCGGGGGCCTCGCCGCGTGGCGCATCGCCTTCAGGCAAGGTGCTGGCGGCATCGGCGGCATCGGCGTCGCTGCCCGCTGCGGTGCTGTCGGTGCGGGCGTCGTCACGGTCGCGGCCACCGCGGCCACGGCGGCGGCGCCGGCCACCCTCGCCCTTGGCTTGGTCGGGGCTGGGTTGGGTTTCGGCAAAGTCCGCGACTTGCTCGACCACGCCAGGGGCGGCCTCAGCCTCGCCATCGCCGCGGGCAGGGCGGCGGTTGTCCTGGCGCGGCGCGCGCGGCGTGCGTGCCAGCTCGCCATTCGCTGGTGCAATCTCGGCATGCGGCTCGTTGCGTGGCTCGTTGCGTGGTTGATGGCGCGATTCGTTGCGGCCGGCGTCGCGCGGGCTGTCGTTTGCCCCATCACGCGGGGCCTCGCGCTGACCATCACGCGACGCGTCGCGAGATCCATCACGTTGACCATCGCGCCCGCGGCCTTCGCCACGGCCGCCACGGCCGCCGCGGCCGCCACGCTCACCGCGTTCACCACGTTCTGTCTTCTCACCACGCCGCTCACCGCGCTGGCCATCACGCTCCTTGCGCGCCGGCTCGGCGGTAGCAGTTGCGCTGGCCACGGCCTTCGCGGGGGCGGCCACGGTAGCGGGCTCGCTGCTGCCACCAAACACCTTCTTCAGCCAGCCGAAGAAGCCGCCCGTTGCCGCGGCGGCGAGCACCGGTGCCGCAGGTGCCGGCGCCGGGGCGGCCACCACGGGCGCCGGGGGCGGCGCCACGGGCGGCGGCGGTGGTGCCGGCTCATCGGGCAGCACGCCCTTGATCACCGGTTCCTGGCGTGGCTTGACGGACTTTTCACGCCGGCTGATCGAGACCTCGTCTTCGGGCTCCTCGATCATCGTGTAGCTGGCGCGGATGTTCTCCAGCCGCGGGTCGTCGTGGCGCAGCCGCTCAAGCTTGTAGTTAGGCGTCTCAAGGTGCTTGTTGGGCACCAGCAGCACGGTCAGGCGCTGCTTGAGTTCGATCTTGGTGATTTCGGTGCGCTTCTCATTGAGCAGGAAGCTGGTCACTTCCACCGGCACCTGCACATGCACGGCGGCGGTGTTCTCCTTCATCGCCTCTTCCTGCACCATGCGCAGGATCTGCAAGGCCGACGATTCGGTGTCGCGGATGTGGCCGGTGCCATTGCAGCGCGGGCAGGTGATGTGGCTGCCTTCGCTCAACGCCGGGCGCAGGCGCTGCCGGCTGAGTTCAAGCAGGCCGAACTTGCTGATCGCACTGACCTGCACGCGGGCCCGGTCGCTGCGCAAGGCGTCGCGCAGGCGGCCTTCCACCTCGCGCCGGTTCTTGCTCTCTTCCATGTCGATGAAGTCGACGACGATCAGCCCGCCCAGGTCGCGCAGGCGCATCTGGCGCGCAATCTCGTCCGCCGCTTCCAGATTCGTGCGGGTGGCGGTTTCCTCGATGTCGCTGCCGCGCGTGGCGCGCGCCGAGTTCACATCAACCGACACCAAAGCCTCGGTGTGGTCGATCACGATGGCGCCGCCCGAAGGCAGGTTCACGGTGCGGCTGAACGCGGTTTCGATCTGGTGCTCGATCTGGAAGCGGCTGAACAGCGGCGCGTCGTCGCGATAGCGCTTCACGCGATTGGCCGTTTCCGGCATCACGTGGTTCATGAACTGCTTGGCCTGGTCGAAGATGTCGTCGGTGTCGATCAGGATTTCACCGATGTCGGCGGTGAAGTAGTCGCGGATGGCGCGGATCACCAGCGAGCTTTCCTGGTAGATCAGGTAGGCGCCCTTGCCGCCCTTGGAGGCGTCGTCGATCGCCGTCCACAGCTTGAGCATGTAGTTCAGGTCCCACTGAAGCTCGGGTGCGCTGCGGCCGATGCCGGCGGTGCGGGCGATCAGGCTCATGCCCTTGGGGTAGTCGAGCTGGTCGAGGTTTTCCTTCAGCTCTTCGCGGTCTTCGCCCTCGATGCGGCGTGAAACGCCACCGCCGCGCGGGTTGTTGGGCATCAGCACCAGGTAGCGCCCGGCCAGGCTAACGAAGGTGGTGAGCGCGGCGCCCTTGTTGCCACGCTCTTCCTTTTCAACTTGCACCAGCAGCGAGTCGCCGTCACGGATGGCGTCTTGAATGCGCGCGGTGCGCACATCGACACCGTCGCGGAAGTAGTTGCGCGAGATTTCCTTGAACGGCAGGAAGCCGTGTCGGTCTTCGCCATAGTCAACGAAGCAAGCTTCGAGCGAGGGCTCGACGCGCGTGACCACGGCCTTGTAGATGTTGCCCTTGCGTTGTTCGCGGCCTTCGATTTCGGTTTCGAAATCGACCAGCTTCTGGCCTTCAACGATCGCCAGGCGCCGCTCTTCGGGCTGCGTGGCATTGATCAACATGCGCTTCATTCAAACTCCTCTCGCCGCGCCGCGTTTTCAGCCGCGGCACATTCGGTCATGCCGCGCGGCTTGCGTGCCGCGCCGGCTTAACGATGCGAAAGAGGCGCCGTCAGAACCCTTGGCTCGAATCGCCCTGGACTGCGTAAATCTGGCTGACAAAGGTGCCGGCCATCAGGTGTGCAGCGTTGGCGCGTGCGTTTCAGCGCGGCTGGGCGCAGCGGCGGCCCGGCACGCTCCAGGCCATGGCTGCTGCGCGGGTGGCGCAGCCCAGCGCGCAGCAGCCTGGCCGGTGCAAGACCGGTGGCGTGCGCGTGGGGCATGGGGTGGAAGCAGGGCGGGCATGTGCTGTTGCAGCGAGCTTGCTGAACGCGATAGACGCCAGGCCGGCTTGGTTGGGCTGCCTGGCATCAGGAATTTTCGGGTGCCCGTTGGAACGGGCGGGTTGTTCTTGCGTCTCTCGTGCGCCTGTGAGTAGGGCTGCCGCGTCACTTGAGGACCGTGGCCCGCACCGCTGCCTTGTCAGGCGTTGCATCACCAATCGAGACACCTCGCCATGAGGCCCTCGCCCACAACCTGCCAGTTACCGCCCGGGTAGACTCCGGCAAATCAAGCACTTACAGCACAGTCGTGGAGCAACGGATTATAGGGGCCAAACCACCCGCCCCCAGGGGATCTGGGGCCCCTTCACCCGTCATCTGCGCGGCCACGCCGCCCGCGGCGCGGCTGCTGGAAGTGGATGAGCACAGCGCCGGGCAGCGGCTCGATAACTTCCTGCTGCATGTGCTCAAGGGCGTGCCCAAGACCCATGTCTACCGCGTCATCCGCAGCGGCGAGGTGCGCATCAACAAGGGCCGCGCGCATGCCGACACGCGCGTGGCCAGCGGCGACGTGGTGCGCATTCCCCCGGTGCGCATGGCGCCGGTTCAAGCCGCCTCCGGGGCAGCGCCGGCACGCGAGTTCACGTTGCTGTTCGAAGACGAGCACCTGTTGGCCATTGACAAGCCCGCCGGCGTAGCCGTGCACGGCGGCAGCGGCGTGAGCTTCGGCGTGATCGAACAACTGCGCGCGGCACGGCCGCAAGCGCGCTTTCTTGAGCTGGTTCACCGGCTCGACCGTTCCACCTCGGGCGTGCTGCTGCTGGCCAAGAAGCGCAGTGCGCTGACCCAGTTGCAAGACCAGTTCCGCGACCGCAGCACCGACAAGACTTACGCCGCCATCGTGAGCGGCAACTTTGCTTCTGGCCAAACCGTGATCGACGTGCCCTTGCACAAGTACCTCACCGCAGAGGGCGAACGCCGCGTGCGCACCAGCCACGCCGCCGACGCCCAGGCCAAACGCTCCATCACCCTGGCCCGGCTGGTGCGCAGCCAGGGCGGCTACAGCCTGCTCGATGTGACGCTCAAGACCGGCCGCACACACCAGATTCGCGTTCACCTGGCGCACCTGGGTCATGCCATCGTGGGTGACGACAAGTACGGCAACTTCGCCTTGAACAAGGCCTTGGCCAAGGGCGGGCAGGCACAACGCTTGTTGCTGCATGCCCGCCGGCTGGGCTTTGCGCACCCGGCCAGTGGCGAGCGGGTGGTGTTGGAAGCGCCCCTGCCAGCGGACTTTGCGCAATTCCTGGCCGCGTCATGAACCCACGGCGCTTCGACCTCATCGCCTTCGACTGGGACGGCACCCTGTTCGATTCCACCGGCCTGATCGTGCAGTGCATCCAGTCGGCCTGCCGCGACGTCGGCGCAGTGGTGCCCAGCAAGGAGCGCGCGGCGTGGGTCATTGGCCTGGGGTTGAACGATGCGCTGGCCCATGCCGCGCCTGAGTTGGCGCGCGAACACTACCCCGAACTGGCGCGCCGCTACCGTCACCACTACCTGGCCAGCCAGCATGAGCTGGTGTTGTTCGACGGCACCCTGCCCATGCTGCATGCGCTCAAGGCGCGAGCGCACCGGCTGGCGGTGGCCACCGGCAAGAGCCGCCGCGGGCTCGATGAAGCCCTGGGCAGCGCGCAGCTGCACGGCCTGTTCGACGCCACCCGCACCGCCGATGAAACCGCCTCCAAGCCGCACCCGCAAATGCTGCACGAGCTGATGGAAGAACTGCAGATCTTGCCGCAGCGCACGCTGATGATCGGCGACACCACGCACGACCTGCAACTGGCGGTGAACGCCGGCGTGCCGTGCGTGGCCGTGAGTTACGGCGCGCACGACGCCGAAGGCTTTGCCGAGTTCTCGCCCCTGCACGTGGCGCACACGCCGGCTGAACTGCACGCCTGGCTGTTGACCCATGGCTGAGCCCGCCGTGGCCGTGGCGGGGCAGTTCCTTTGCCTGGGCAGTGCGCTGTCTGAAAAGGGCCAGGCGCTGCTGTTCGAGCTGCGCGAGTTCAACCGGCCCATCACCGCCTTTGCCCTGCGCTACGAAGGCCGGGTTTTGGCTTATCTCAACCGTTGCGCGCATGTGCCGGTGCAAATGGATTGGCAGCCGGGTGAGTTTCTCGATGCCGACCAGCGCTTCATCATCTGTTCCATCCACGGCGCCACCTACGAGCCGGCCGACGGCCGCTGCGTGGGCGGGCCCTGCGGCCGCGGCCGCCTGAAGCCCGTGGCGGTGCAGGAGCGCGACGGCCTCGTGTATTGGTATCCTGACTCGCAACTCACGCCCCACGCTACTGTGCCCAGCAACGCAGCAGACCCGTCACCCCCAGGGAGCCCCGCTTGACCGACCTCGACCCCTTTACCCCGCCCACCGGCGAGCCGCCCTGGACCATGCCGGCATCAGCGGCGCCACTGCCCGGCGCCCTGGAATCCGGCCTGGAGCGCGTGGCCCGCGAGTTGCTGCGTGAGCGCCGGCGCGAGCGCCGCTGGCGCATCTTCTTTCGCCTGGCCTGGCTGGGCCTGGCGCTGTTCGTGTTGCTGGCCATGTTTGTTCAGCGCGGGCATGGCGGCGCGCCCGGCGGGCCGCACACGGCGCTGATCGAAGTGCGCGGCGAGATCGCTGCCGACACCGAGGCCAGTGCCGAGCAGTTGATCGGTGCGTTGAAGAACGCCTTTGAAGACAGCCAAGCCCAGGCCGTGGTGTTGCGCATCAATTCACCCGGTGGCAGCCCGGTGCAGGCCGGCATCCTGTACGACGAAATCAAGCGCCTGAAGCTCAAGCACAACAAGAAGGTCTATGCCGTGGTCGAGGAGCTGTGTGCCTCGGGGGCTTACTACATTGCCGTGGCGGCCGATGAGATTTTTGTCGACAAGGCCAGCCTGGTGGGCTCGATCGGCGTGCTGATGGACGGCTTCGGTTTCACCGGCCTGATGGAAAAGCTCGGCATCGAACGGCGCCTGCTCACCGCCGGTGAAAACAAAGGCATGCTCGACCCGTTCTCACCGCAAGACGCCAAGCAGCGCGCCTTCGCCAAGGCGATGATCGACCAGATCCACCAGCAATTCATCCAGGTCGTTCGCGAAGGTCGAGGCAAGCGCCTGAAGGAAACGCCCGAAACCTTCTCGGGCCTGTTCTGGAACGGCGAAGAGGCGGTGAAAAATGGCCTGGCCGACAAGTTCGGCAACCTCGACCATGTGGCCCGCGAAGTGGTGAAGGCCGAGGAGGTGATCGACTACACCCCCAAGGAGAATGTTGCCGAGCGCCTGGCCAAGCGCTTCGGCGCCGCGGTGGGCGCCGGCGCCGTCACGGCGCTGCGCTCGGCAACGAATCTGCGCTGATTCGAATCAAGCCGCGTCGGGCGGAATGCGCAGCATCTGCCCCGGATAGATCTTGTCCGGATGGCTGAGCATGGGTTTGTTGGCCTCGAAGATCAGCGGGTACTTGTTGGCGTCGCCATAAAAAGCCTTCGCGATCTTCGACAGGTTGTCACCCGAGACGACGGTGTGCCACTGCGCTTCGGGCTCCGGCGCGTCCACGGTGAGCATGTCGTTCACCGCTTCGACGCCATGCACGTTGCCACAACACAGCAGCACCTTTTCTTTGCTCGCCTGATCGGGCACCTGGCCTGATACGGTGACCGTGCCGCTGGGCGCATCGAAGGCGATCGACAGGCCGCTGACGCCCAGGCCCTGGGTCTCGATGTAGTCGGCAATCGCCTTGCCCGCGGCGTCGCTCATCGCGGCCACCGCCTCGGGCGTGGGCGCGGCCGCCACCGCGTCGGCAGCGGCCTTGGCATCGCCCTTGCCAAACAGCTTTTCGCCGGCGGTCTTGATGAAGCTCATGAGTCCCATGGTCGTCTCCAGAATTGATCGGTGTGATTGGTGTGATCGGGGTGGATCGGGGTGGATCCGGATCGTCGCGCCGGATGCCGACACGCCACGATCAATCTACCGCAACAAGCCGCGGGTTTCGATGAAGTCCACAACTTCAGACAAACCGCTGCCTGTCCGAAGGTTGGTCATCACATAAGGCCGGTTCGGCCGCATGCGGCGGGTGTCGGCTTCCATCACGTCCAGGCTCGCACCGACATACGGCGCGAGGTCGGTTTTGTTGATCACGAAGAGGTCGCTCTTGGTGATGCCCGGCCCGCCCTTGCGCGGGATCTTTTCGCCGCCAGCGACGTCGATGACATACAGCGTGAGGTCACTCAGCTCGGGGCTGAAAGTCGCGGCCAGGTTGTCGCCGCCGGATTCGATGAAGACGATGTCGGCGTTGGGAAATTTCTCCAGCATGCGGTCCACCGCTTCGAGGTTGATCGAGGCGTCTTCGCAGATGGCGGTGTGCGGGCAGCCGCCGGTCTCCACGCCCATGATGCGGTCGGCCTCCAGCGCACCCGACACGGTGAGCAGGCGCTGGTCTTCCAAGGTGTAGATGTCGTTGGTGACGACCACCAGGTCCC
>JAYUQE010000314.1:0-10334 GCA_043756905.1 Burkholderiales bacterium
AAAACACGCCAGCCCGGCCCGGCGCGCTCGCGCAGAACACCGAACGCTGGCTTTCCGGTAACCCACCAACGTCAGCACCGCTCGGTGAACTACAAGTCAGCAAATCACGGGTCGGTGAATCACAAGGTGAACATCAGGCAGCGGTGGCCGTCGTGGTGATGGAGCCCGACGGACATCGGCGCCCGCTCGGCGGATGTGCCGGTGCCGATGTCCCGGGCCGAACTAGATCATCGGTTAAGCCATGGTCGGTGCCAGCGCCTGCTGCACAAAATCCAGCCGGTCCTGGCCGAAGAACATCTGCTCGCCGACAAAACAAGTGGGGGCGCCGAAAACGCCGCGTGCCACCGAGGCGTCGGTGTTGGCCACCAGCCGGGCCTTGACCTCGGCATCGGCCACCAGCGCGGTGAAGTCGGCGGCGTCGAAGCCGGTGGCGGCCAGCACCGCGGCCAGCTCGGTGGCATCGCCCAGGTTGCGCGGCGCTACCCACATGGCGTGGAACACCGCGTCGGCATAGCGCTGGAAGCTGCCGGGCTGGCGCAGTTGCAGGCCCACCGCACCGCGCATCAGCGTCAGCGTGTTGATCGGGAAGTGCGGGTTGAAGGCGAAGGGCACGCCATAACGCCTGGCCCACAGCGCAATGTCCTGCCCCATCCAACGGCCCTTGGCCGGCACGCTCACCGGGCTGGCATTGCCCGTGGCCTTGAACACGCCGCCCAGCAGCATGGGCCGGTACACCAGTTGCGCACCCGCTTCTTGCGCGATGCGTGGCAACTGGGTGTGCGCCAGGTAGGTGGTGGGGCTGCCGAAATCGAAGAAGAACTCAATCGTCTTGTCGCTCATGGTTTGCTTTCAAAAGGTTTCCATCCACGGCCGCAAGTCCAGCTCATGCGTCCAGGCGCTGCGCGCCTGGCCATGCAGTTGCCAGTAGCTTTCAGCGATGTGGTCAGGGTTGAGGATGCCGTCTTGCGCCTTCAAGGCATAGCGCTGGGGGAAGTTCTCGGCGATGAAGGCGGTGTCGATGGCGCCGTCGATCACCACATGCGCCACATGAATGCCCTGCGGCCCCAATTCGCGCGCCAGGCTTTGCGCCAAAGCGCGCAGAGCGAACTTGGCGCCGGCAAAGGCCGCGAAGCCGGCGCCGCCGCGCAGGCTGGCCGTGGCGCCGGTGAACAGAATCGTGCCGCGGCCGCGCGGCAGCATCACCCTGGCCACTTCGCGGCCCATCAGGAAGCCGGCCAGGGCGCCCATCTCCCACACCTTGCGGTACACGCGCTCGGTCATTTCGGTGATGGGAAAGCGCACGTTGGCGCCGATGTTGAACACCGCTACCTCGATTGGCCCGATGTCGCGTTCGATCTGCGCCACCATGGCCGCGGTGGCGGCTTCGTCGCGCGCATCGACGCCAAAGCCTTGCGCTTGGCCACCCTCAGCGCGGATGCGCTGCACCAGCGGCTCCAGCTTGTCGGCCTGGCGGCGGGTGACGCAGGCGGTGAAACCTTCGCGCGCAAAGCGCCACGCAATGGCGCCGCCGGTGGCGTCGCCGGCACCGACGATGAGGGCCGCTTTATTCAGGCTCATTCACTTCACTCCTGGGTTCAGGCGCGTGTCAACCACCAGCCGTTCTTGTTGTTGCGCCGCATAGCGGCTGCCAGCCTGGCTTGGGCTGAAGACCAGGTTCCAGCTTAGCTTTGATACGGCACTGGGGAAGGCCACGAAGGCATGCTCGGCCAGCATCGCGGCGCCAAATCGCTGCTGCCCGGTGCTGGGTATGCCGCCGTGCAGCCAGGCCGGGTTGGGCAGGTCTTGCGGCCGCACCACATGCACCTTGGCGCTCCTGGCAAGGGCGAACCGGGTGAGGGTGTGGGCCTGCGTGTCCAGCACCTCAAAGCCGCGGTGAACGGCGGCTTCAAGAATGCAGGTGGCGGGGTCGAAGCTGGCGTACACCGCTTTGATGCCGCGCGGGTTCCAGCGCCCGCCGAAGCGTTCGGCGCCCAGGCCGCTGTCCCAGGTTAACGCATGATGTGAGGCATCAATCCGCCAGGCCACGAGCGCACCCGCGAGCTCAAGCGGCGCGGGCAGCGGCGTCATCAGTTGTAGACGCCGTGTTCCAGCCGATCCAGAAATTCGTTGACCAACTCGGCCCCTTGCACCGTGTGCAGCAGGGCGATGGGGCGGTGGCCATCGAGCCCCATGGCGGGCTTGCTCATCCAGCGCTCGGCGGCGGCGCGGCTGCCGAACACGGTGCTGGCCTTGGCCAGGGTTTCGGCCAGCATCCAGGTGCGGCTGCCCAGGTCAGCCGGCATGGCTTTGTTGGGCGCGTCTTTCTGCCGGCGCAGCGTGCGTGGGCTGATGCCGGCAGCCTCAATCACCTCATCAGGCGCCAGCTCAGTGAGGCTGCCCACCAGGAAGATCAGCGCCGAATAGGGCAGGCCACGCACGATGGCGGCGTGCACCTCGGTCTTGGTTTCAGGTGCGCGCTTGAATTGCTTGGCAGCGCCCAGGTAGCCCACGGCGAGGTTGGCGCTGGGCACGGGTGCGCTCAGCGCAGCGCTGGCGGCCTGTGGCAGATGAGTCTCAAGTGAACCCATGATCTATCTCCAAGCGTATGAGAATTGGCCAATTGTCATTAAACAAAGGCCAAAAGTCAAACCTGTGGTTCACTGCACCCCCTTGTAGTTGGTATAGCCGCCGGGTGGCGCGACCTCTGGCTTGAGCACCAGGCAGCTCCGGGCCGGCACGGTGACAGGCAGCAAGGCCGCGCGCAGCGTGCAGGCGTCACTGGCAGGCGTGCCCAGCAG
Organism: Burkholderiales bacterium; assembly: GCA_043756905.1. GTDB lineage: Bacteria > Pseudomonadota > Gammaproteobacteria > Burkholderiales > Burkholderiaceae_C > Rubrivivax. The sequence continues at coordinate 2,799 of JAYUQE010000314.1, forward strand.
GTCGATCATGCGTGTGCCGTCCATCAGCTTGCTGTTGGCCACCATCAGGGTTTCGCTCACGGCGCTGCTGCCGGGGTTGACCAGCACGACCACGGTGTCGGCCACATGGTCGGTGTAGCGCTCGAAGGCGAACAGCTTCTCGGCCAGGATCGGCCGGTAGTTACCCAACTTCAAGGCGCGTTCGCTTTGGTGCAGGTGGACGAGCTTTTTCGTCCACTGCAAGGCCGGGTTAGCGTCGTTCACCTGCTCCCAGCGGATGGGCCCGCGCATGGCGGGGTCGTCGCCGCCTTGCATGTCGATCTCGCCGCCGTAATACAGGTTGGGCGAGCCGGGCAAAGTGAACTGCAGCACCTGGGCCAGGCGGCGCGCGGCCACATCGGGCAAGCTGGTGGCCAGGCGCGGTGTGTCGTGGTTGTCGAGGTAGAGCCAGCTCTTGAGCAGGTTCTCAACGCCGCAATCTTTGACCATGCGCCACAGCATGGCGCCGAAGGCCGTGGTGCTGAGCTGGCCGGCGGCGAGGGCCAGGATCTGCTGGCGCAGGGCGAAATGCATCACGCCGTCACCCGGGCCCAGCCAGTCGCGCGGGTAGTTGGGTACTTCGCCCACCACCAGCGAGCCGGGCTTTTCTTCGTGGGCGGCGCGGGTCAACTCGCTGAGGTATTTGAAGCCGATGTCAAAGGCCACATCGAGCCGCCAGCCATCGACCCCATCGCGCAGGTAGCTGCGCACCACGGAGTCGGGTGCGCCGTACAAGTGGGCGCGAACGGCGGGATTTTCGAGGTTCAGCTCGGGCAGGTTCTCGGCGCGCCACCAGGCGCGCGCGCCGCCGGCAAACTGCTCGCCAAAAACAAACCAGTCACGCACGGGGCTGTTCACATCAGCCTGCGCTTGCTCAAACCGCGCCGACTTGCGCCCCATGTGGTTGAACACGCCGTCCAGCACCAGCTTCATGTCGCGGCCATGCACCTGCGCGGCCAGGGCCATCACGTCTTCGCGCGTGCCGTATTCGGGCGAGATGGCCAGGTGGTCGAGCGCGTCGTACTTGTGGTTGGTGTAGGCCAGGCAGATCGGGTTGAGGTACAGCACATCGGCGCCCAGGTCGTGCACATGGTCCAGCCTGGCCGCGGTGCTGGCCAGGTCGCCGCCCCAGAAGTCGATCTCGTGGCTCCACAGTTTGTGCGGCGCCAGGTAGCGGCCGGGGGTGGGGTCTTCAGCCCAGTCGCGCAAGGCCTTGGGCGCCGGATAGAGGTGGCGCTTGGCCGCCAAATTGGCCGCCGGGGCGAAGCGATCAACCAGCACTTGGTAGACCACGGCGCCGTTGCGCCAGTCTTGCGCGCGCGCTTCGAAGACGCCGGCCAGTTGAAGATCTGATTGATTGGCGTAGCTCATCTTGTCGGCAATAAAAGTGTTGTGAAGCGTTAAGGAACGCGCTTGTAGCGGTTGTAGCCGAAGGGGCCGGCGTGCGCGGCGCCCACGGCAGCGGCCAGCGCCCAGGCCAGTCGCTTCTTCATCCTTTGATTCCCCAAGCCGTGAGGCCAGACACGATCCACCTCTGTGCCGCCAAGAACACCAGCGTGATCGGCAGCCCCGAAAGCACGGCCGCGGCCGCGAAGTCGCCCCACAGGTACTTCTGTTCGTACAGATAAAACTTCGAGGCCAGGCCAATGTGAGGTTGGGCTCTTCACGCAGCAAGATGCTGGCCACGGGGTATTCGATGATGGTGCCGATGAAGGCCAGCACAAACACCACCATCAGGATCGGCACCGCCATGGGCGGCAGCACACGCATGAAGGCCTGCCAGGGCGTGGCGCCATCGACGCGCGCGCTTTCTTCGATCTCCAGCGGCAAGGTGTCGAAGTAGCCCTTGATCGTCCACACATGCATGGCCACGCCGCCCAGGTAGGCCACGATCAGCCCGGGTTTCAATGCCCAGCCACGGCACCACTTGGCCCAGGCCTTCAAAGAGGGCGTACACGGCCACCAGGGCCACCGCCACCGGGAACATCTGCAACACCAGCATGGCGTTCAGCAACCCTTGTTTGAAGCGGAACTTCAGCCGCGCAAAGGCATAGGCCGCGGTGGTGGAAATGGCCACGATCAAGAACGCCGAGATGGCGGCGACCTTGATGGAATTCCACAGCCACAGCAACACCGGGAAGGGCGGCTGTACCACGCTGCCATCGGCCTGCGTGACCGGCATGCCCAGCGCCAACTGCCAATGCTCGAAACTGATTTCAGTGGGGATGAGCGAGCCGGTGGCGAAGTTGCCCGGGCGCAGCGAAATGAGGAACACCGCCAGCAACGGGAACAGGGTGACGACGAGCAACAGCACCAGGCTCAGGTGCGCGCCCACGACACGCCAGCGCTGCTTGCGGCCGGTAACGATGGCCATGTGAAATTACGCCTTGTTTGAAACGTTGGTGTTGCTGAGCTTCAGGTTCACCGGCGACAGCACCGCCACCAGCAGGAAGATCAGGGTCGAGATGGCCGCGGCCAGGCCGAAGTTTTGCCCGGCATCGGTGAATGCGATGCGGTAGGTGTAGCTCACCAGAATGTCTGTGGTGCCGGCCGGCAGCTTGGTGTTCAGGAAGTCGGGCCGCCCGTCGGTGAGCAACGAGATCAGCACGAAGTTGTTGAAGTTGAACGCGAAGGCGCTGATCAGCAGCGGCGTGAGCGGCTTGATGACCAGCGGCGCGGTGATCTTGAAGAAGTTGGTCAGCGGCCCGGCGCCGGCAATGGCCGAGGCTTCGTACAGATCCGCCGGAATCGCCTTGATCAGCCCCGTGCACAACACCATGAAGTACGGGTAGCCCAACCAGGTGTTGACGATCAGGATCATCACCTTGGCCAACAGCGGCTCGGCAAACCAGGCCGGCTTGACGGCGAAGGCGGCGTTGAGCAGGGCGTTGATTTCACCAAAGCTCTGGTTGAACAGGCCCTTGAAGACCAGGATGGAAATGAACCCCGGCACGGCATAGGGCAGGAACAACAGCGTGCGGTACAGGGTGCGGTGGCGCAGGCCTTCCCAGTTCAGCAGCACGGCCAGGGCCATGCCGATGCTGGCCGAGAACAGCACGGTGAGCAGGGCGAACAGCAGCGTCCAGATGAAGATGGAAATGAAGGGCCCGCGCAAGTCGGCATCACCAAACAGGCGCGCGAAATGCGCCAAGCCCACGCCCACCTTGAAGCCGGGTTGCAGGCGTTGGCCTGTGGTGTTTTCAAAGTAACCGGTGTTGGGGTTGGGGGTAAACAGCTTGCCGCTGGCCGCTTCAGTGAGCGCGCCGGCCGCCGCCTCGCGCCACAGCGGCTGGTACGGCGCGTACTCGCGCAGCCCGGCGTAGGCCAGGGTGCGGCCGTCGGGCAACTGGGGGTTGAGCGCCATCAAGCGCTCGCGCTGGGTGATGACTTGTTTGAGCGTCAGCGGGGGGCCGAGCGGTGGCCCCGCCAGCGGCTGCATTGAAACGTTAGCCTGCCCGCTGCCCAGTGGTGCCGACAAGAACTGATGCGCACCGTCGCCCGGCGCGGTGAGCCGCAAATGAAGCTGGTCTGCGCGTTCATGCAGGGTGAACGCGTAGGCTTGGGTTTCATCCACCTCGGCCTGCTCAAGCAAATACTGCCGTGCGCGTTCTTCGCTGAGCAGGTTGTTCGACGAATAGTTGCTGAAGCTGATGGCCACCGTGTAGGCCAGTGGCAGGGCCACAAAGGCGAGCATGGCCGCCACGCCGGGGAACAGGTAACGCCAGGCAAATGTGCGGCGGCTACCGTAAATGAAAAACGCAATGGCCGCGAAAGCCAGCAGCGCCAGCAGCGGCCAACTCATCACTTCACCGCCATGCGCGCCGCCGCGCCGTTCAGCGCGTCGCGCGGGCTTTGCCGGCCGTTGGTGATGGCCTCCAACGCGGCGTCCATGGCCGGCCAGAAGCGGCCCACTTCGGGGATGTTGGGCAGCGGCTCGCCGGCCCGCGCATTGGCCATGGTGGCGGCAATGTGCGCGTTGCCGGCCAGCTCGGCGTAGTAGGCCTTGTTGGCCGGCGTGCCCAGCGGCACATCGGCTGAAATGGTTTTCAGGCTGGCCACGCTGAGCAGGTGGTTTTCAATGAACTCGCGCGCAATGTCTTTCACCTTGCTCGGCGCGGCGATCATGCAGCCCAGCACGCCCACGAAGGGCTTGCTCGGTTTGCCGGGCAGCACCGCGGGCAGCGGCGCCACGGTGAAATCGATCTTCGCCTTGCGCGCGTTGTCCCAGGCCCAGGGGCCGCTGATCATCATGGCCACTTCGCCGCGGGCAAAGCCGGCCTCCATTTCGGCGTAGCGCGCGCCGCGCAGCATCTGGCCGTTGTCGATCAGACCCTTCAGCACTTCGGCGGCCTGAACGGCGCCGGGCGTGTTGACGCCGATCTGCGTGGCATCCAGCTCACCGTTAGCTTGACGGGCAAAAACAAACCCGCCCGCCCCGGCCAGCAGCGGCCAGGTGAAGAAGCTCTTGTTGTAGTCCCACAGCAAGGCTTTCTTGCCCTGTGCACTGAGCTGTTTGTCCAGGGCAATCACCTCGGCAAACGTGGCCGGCGGCACGGGCACGAGCGCGCGGTTGACGATCAGGCCAATGGCTTCAATGGCCAGCGGGTAGCCCCACAGCTTGCCCTGGTACATGAAGGCCTGCCAGGCCGAAGCTTCGATCTCATCACGCACGCGCCGGCCCGGCTTGATGGGGGTGAGCAGGCCCGAGCGCGCCCATTCGCCTACACGATCATGCGGTCAGCAAAAAATGTCGGGGCCCTTGCCGGCGCCGGCCGCGGCCTGGAACTTGTCGGGCGCGCCTTCGGGGTGCTGCACCACCACCTGCACGCCACTGAGCGCGCTGAACGCATCGCCCACTTTTTGCAGGCCGTTGTAGCCCTTGTCGCCGTTGATCCACACCAGCAGCTTCGGCGCCGTTTGTGCTGTGGCCGCTGTGGCCGCCGTGGCCGCCGTGGCCAGCAGCAGCCCCAACAACAGGGCAATGAGCTTCACGCCGCCAGCGCGCGGGCGCGTTCGCGCTGGGGTGGCGCCAGGCGCCGCAAGGCCAGGCCATCGGCACTGAAAACATAGCAGGCGGTGGCCGGCAGCAGCAAGGCCAGCTTGTCGCCGCCGCGCGCGCCGTGCTCATCATCCAGCGTGCAGATGAGTTCTTCTTCCGTGCCCGGATAGCTGCAATAGCCCTGTGTACTGCTGCCCAGCGATTCGACGAAAGTCACGCTGGCTTCGATGCTGTTTTCGCCGCTGCCCGGGCGCAGGTGTTCGGGCCGAATGCCCAGCGTGACCTGCTGGCCCGGCGCGCAGCCGCTGCCGTCTACCGTGCAATGAATGCTGGCCCCGCTGGCCAGTTGCAGCTTCAGGCCCTGGCTGGTGCAGGAAGTGATCTGGGCCGTTAGGAGGTTCATGCGCGGTGAACCAATGAAACCCGCCACGAACAGGTTGCAAGGGTGGTCGTACAGCTCCAATGGCGAGCCCACTTGTTCGATCTTGCCGGCTTGCAGCACCACGATGCGATCAGCCAGGGTCATGGCTTCGACCTGATCGTGGGTGACGTAGACCATCGTCGTCTTCAGCTCTTGATGCAGCTTGGCGAATTCATAGCGCATGCGCACGCGCAAGGCCGCGTCGAGGTTTGATAAAGGCTCGTCGAACAAGAACACATCGGGCTTGCGCACGATGGCGCGGCCAATGGCCACACGCTGGCGCTGGCCGCCGGAAAGATCTTTGGGCTTGCGTTGCAGCAGGTGTTCGATGTTGAGGATCTTCGCCGCCTGGTGCACCAGGGTGTCGATCTCGGCCTTGGGCAGCTTGGCCAGGCGCAGGCCGAAGGCCATGTTCTCGTACAAGTCCATGTGCGGGTACAGCGCATAGCTCTGGAACACCATGGCGATGCCGCGCTCGGCCGGCGGCACCTCATTCACCAGTTTGCCGCCAATGTGCAGCTCGCCGTCGCTGATGTCTTCAAGCCCGGCAATCACGCGCAGCAGCGTGCTCTTGCCGCAGCCCGAAGGGCCGACGAAGACCATGAACTCGCCGTCGCGCACCTCAAGGTCGATGTTATTCAGGATCGTGGCGCTGTCAAAAGCCTTGCGCACGCCGGTTAATGTCAGACCCGCCACACAGGCTCCTTCGCGCGCCGTGCGCTTCTTGTCACGCGCCGCTCTAGCGCGCCGAATGTAGTTTTGTAACGGTGAAACCCTTATAGTCCCGGAGCCGATTTCACCGGCTCGATGTCAGGGCAAGCGACACTCCGTGTGTAGTCAAACTACTTCAATTTTTGCCGACCCGAGGGTGCCAAATTCAGCGCCGCGTGGCCAGCCAGATGCTGGGCAAGATGAGCGCCGCCCCCACGGCGTGATAGGCCTGCGGCGCTTCGCCCAGCACGGCCCAGGCCAGGCCGGCGGCATACAAGGGCGAGAGGTAAAGCATCAGCGCCGTGCGCGCCACGCCCAGCTCGCGCTGCACCACCGAGTAAGCCGTGTAGGCCAAGGCGCCGGGCAGCAAGGCCGCGGCCAGCACCAGGCCGGCGGCCTTCAAGCTGAAGTCCGGTGTGGCAACAGCCAGGGCCTCGATAGCGGTGAAGGGCAGCATCACCACCACCCCGCCCATGGCAATGGCGGCCAGGCGCGGTGCCGGCGGCAGCACCGATTTCCAGCGCATCAGCAGCACCGAATAGGCCACCCATGCGCAGGCGGCCACAGCGATCCACAAGTCGCCCGTGCCCAGACGCACCTGGCTCAGGTGGGCCAGGTCACCGCGCACGATGATCACCAACACGCCCAGCAGCGCCAGCGCGGCGCCCAGGGCCTTGGCCGGCGTGATGCGCTCATGCAGCACCTTGGCGCCCAGCCAGGCAATGCCCACCGGGCAGGCGGCGTAGATCAGCCCGATGTTCAGCGCGCTGGTGCTGTGCCCGCCTTGGTACACGAACGCGCCGCAGACCCACATGCCCAGGCCGCCGAGCACCAGCAGTTGCTTCCATTCCGCCAGCCAGGCGCGCGGCGCCTTGGCCAAGACGGCCCAACTGAAGGGCAGCATCAGCGCCACGGCGATCGTCCAGCGCAGCAGTGCCAACTGGTGCGGCGAAATCACGCCATTGGCGGCGCGGGCGATGAGGTAGTTGCTGGACCACAGCACGGGCGTGAGCCACAGCAGCCAGCGGGCCAGGCGTTGACGGTCTTTGAACATGGTGGGCCGGATTGTCCCTGGCCATCGACGCTGCATCACTATTAACGTTAGAGAAAAGCCAAACATGAATCTCACCCAGCGCCGCAGTGGCGTTTTGCTGCACCCCACCTCGCTGCCCGGCCCGCATGGCGTGGGCGACCTCGGCCCGGCCGCGCGGCACTATGTGGATTGGCTGGTCAGCGCCGGGCAGAGCCTGTGGCAATGGTTGCCCAGCACGCCCATCGGCCCGGGCAATTCGCCCTACATGAGCGTCTCGGCCTTCGCCGGCAGCCCCTTGATGGTGGCGCTGGAGCCGCTGGTGGCCGCCGGCTGGCTGGCCGCGCCGGTGCTGCC
>JAYUQE010000315.1:0-3676 GCA_043756905.1 Burkholderiales bacterium
GTGCAGGCCCGGTGCCGCCGCGGCTGCGGCCGCTGCCGTGGCTGGCGCCGGATACGCCTTGGCCCACGGCGTGCCGCGCTCGCGGGCATGGGTCTGGGCGCTGCTGCGCGCCACTTCCAGCGCCGGGCCCTTGCACTGATCCGCAGCGTCGCGCCACAGGGTTTCGGCGATTTGCAATTGCGCTTGCTTCTCGGCCGGGGCCAGTGCCGCGGCGGCATTGCGGTGGCGCTGGCTGTATTCGCGCGCGCGGTCGAACAGCGGCGCGCAATGCTCGGCGTTGTGGCCATCCACCATCACCTGCTCACGTCTTTGATTAGCCAGTTGCTGCGCGCTGCCGCTGCAGCGCTCGCCGGCCAGTTCCCACACGCCTTCGGCCTTGCGGTACAGCGCCGCGGCGTCGAGCCAACGGCGCTCGCCGGTGGCCTGGCGGGCCAGCTCTTGCAAAGTGTTGGCGTCGCGCTGGCTGGCCGCGCACTGTTCACCGCTGCCGAGTTGCTCGCCCAGTGCCGCACGCAGTTTGCGGCTATCAGCCAGGTTGCGCTGCGCGCGTTCGCCGGCCCGGCCCTGGCAGGCTTCGCCGGCCTGTTGCCACAGCGCAATGGCGGCGTCGAGCAGCTTGGCCAGCTCGGCCGCGGCGGCGCGCGCACCCTGCGCGGTGGCGGCCTGCACGTCGGCGGTCATGGCCTGGTCAGTCAGCTGGTTGCAGCTCGGCGCGGCGGGCACGGCCACGGCGGCAGGTGGCGGGGCCTCAGCAGCCGCAGGGGCTGTCGACGCCAGCGCGGCAGCGCTGGCTGCCCCTGCTGCCGCCGCGGCGTCTTGCGCCCACCCCGGCCGCATGGCCAGCGTCAAAACCAGGGCGAAGAGCAGGCTGGCCGCGTGCATCATGGCTTGGCCCCGCTTTCACCGGGCATGCCCAGCAGCGCGGCCACCAGGCCGTTGGCGAAGGGGTTGATGGCGCTGGCGCTGCCATCGTTATAGCTGAAGGCGCTGCGGGCCGATGCCAGTGGCATGGCGCCAATGGCGGCGTCCAGCGCCTCGGGTCGAACGCCCTTGAGCACGGCCACCACGCTGTCTTCCAGCCCCTTGGCGCTGGCCACCTTGTTCAAGGCACTGAGCCGTTCGGCATCAAACACAAAGGCGTTGTTGGCCAGCCCGGCTTCGGCCAGCTTCTGGTGCAGCATGAAGCCGGCCAAGGGGTTGGCATGCAGGCCGGCCATGCGCTCGAAGGCCCAGGCGTCAGCGCGGTCGAACACGGTGGCGGCGATGCGCGAGACGCCCCCCAGCGAGCCGCGGTTCACCGCCGCTTGCTGCATCGACGACACCACCGTGGCGCGGCTGAGTTTGGTGACGGCGTCGACCGCGGCTTCGCGAAAGCGCTCCATGGCGAACGACTTGGCCTGTTCGATGAGTTGCTGCTTGAGCACCTCGCTGGCCACGCTGGCCGCGGCCGACTGCGCCGCCTTCACCGCCGCTTCGGCCGCCACCGCCGCGCCGCGCAGGCCCGAAGCCAATGTGGCCAGGTTGTACAGCGTGCCCACGATCTTGACGCCGTAGTGATACGTCTTCATGCGCGCGCCGCCTTCTTCGCTCAGCCCTTGCGTCCACAGCACCAGCCACAGCGCTTCGTCGTCGCTCAGCTCGGCCTGGTTGATTTCCAGCGGATGAAAGTTCAGCAGCCAGTGGTAGTCCTGTAGTACCGGCGTGTTAGGCGGCGCCAGGCGGGCGTAGCCGCGGCAGACCTGGAACGGCAGCACCTGCATTTGCCTGCCGGCGCTGGTGCGCACGCCAAAGGGCTTGCCGGCGTCGCGCTGGGCGGCCAGCACGGCCAGCAGCGCTTCGGCGTCGCGCTCGTGCTTGACGCCGGCCACGGCTTCGAGCCGCTCGCCCACCTGCAAGGGTGATTGCGGCGTGGCGGCGATGACGGTCAGGCGCTCATCCACCCCCAGCGCGCGCACCCAGGCCACGCGTTCGTCTTCCTTCCACGCGGCGCTGGAGGCGATTGAAAAGGGCAGCTCCCATTGCTTGTCGCATTCGGCGTCGCGCAGCGCGGCGCTGCGCGCGATGGCCGGGCGCAGCGTGCGTTCACCCTGACCATAGGCGCGGATGTTGTGCAGCAAGGTTTCGTCGAGCTTGCGGCCGTCGTCCACCGTGTAGGCCACGCTGGCGCAGCCGCCCAGCAGGGCCAGCACGACCCAGGCGGCAGCCGTGCGCAGCAGCAACGCCGCCCGCGGCCAGCTTGCCCCGCATGCGCGCGCACCGTCAACCATGCCTGCCCTCTGATCAGCGTGATGGCGGCAAGTCTCACATGCGAAGGCGCGCTTCAGACCGCGCGTTTTCGCCACCTTTCATCCTTGTTGATGATGGCGCCCGAGTTGGCCGGCTTGTCAGCCCCTGTTGGCTAGCCATCAACAAGCGGCCAGCCAGTGCGGCCAAGATCGCGCCGTCCGGGCATGTCCATTTGCCCGGTGGCATTTCTTGAGGAGACAACCATGCAAGCTGAACTGGTCGCGCGCATCGCGGCCCACCCCAAATACCGCGAACTCAAGGCCAAGCGCACCAGCTTCGGCTGGTGGCTCACGCTGGCGATGATGGTCGTGTACTACGGCTTCATCTTGCTGGTGGCGTTCAACAAGGAATTCCTGTCGCAAAAGCTCGGCGCGGGCGTCATGACGATGGGCATTCCCATCGGCTTTGGCGTCATCGTCTTCACCGTCGTCATCACTGCCATCTACGTGAAGCGCGCCAACGGCGAGTTCGACGATCTGGTCGATGCCATCAAAAAGGGAGTGCGCCGAGGCCGCGTCCAAGATCGGGCAATCGATCATGGCCCCGGGCAACTTCGTCAAAGACCCGATCAGCGCCATCAGTTTCGGCATGGCGCTGATGTTCGGCACCGCCGGGCTGCCGCACATCCTGATGCGCTTCTTTACCGTGCCGTCGGCCAAGGCCGCGCGCACCTCGGTGATGTGGGCCACGGGCTGGATCGGCTACTTCTACCTGCTGACCTTCATCATCGGCTTCGGCGCCATCACCTTCGTGCTGACCAACCCGCAGTTCCTCGATGCCAAGGGCGGCCTGCTGGGCGGCGGCAACATGGCCGCTATCCACCTGTCCAACGCGGTGGGCGGCAACGTCTTCCTGGGCTTCATCTCGGCGGTGGCGTTTGCCACCATCCTGGCGGTGGTGGCTGGCCTCACGCTCAGCGGCGCCTCGGCGGTGAGCCACGACCTGTACGCCACGGTGGTGAAGAAGGGCAAGGCCGACAACGCCTCGGAGTTGCGCGTGTCCAAGATCACCACGGTGTGCCTGGGCATCGTCGCGGTGGCGCTGGGCATCGCGTTCGAGAAGCAGAACATCGCCTTCATGGTCAGCCTGGCCTTCGCCATTGCGGCATCGGCCAACTTCCCGGTGCTGTTCATGAGCGTGCTGTGGAAAGACTGCACCACCCGGGGTGCGGTGATCGGTGGCTTCCTCGGCCTGGTGTCTTCGGTGGGCTTGACGGTGCTGTCACCTTCAGCCTAGAAACGGCAGTTGGACGCGCCCGAGCGGGCCGTGATGCGGTGTGCTGGCAAGGCGCGACGACGACGCAGGCTCATGCCTGCCAGGAGGAGCAACGCCGCCAGCGCGCCGCAGCGCGGCTTGATCGGGTGCGTAGCGCTGTCACCCAAGAGGTGAA
>JAYUQE010000316.1:0-10294 GCA_043756905.1 Burkholderiales bacterium
CGCCGGCCAAACTTGCCGCCAAACAGGACAAACCCAGCTTGCGCCAGGTGGTGGCCGCTGCCGCCATGGCCAGCCCCGCCGCCAGCCCTGTGGCCGGCACCGCGGCCACTGAGGCCGCAGCGCCGGGTACGGACACCACCGCGGCAGGCAGTGTCGCGCCGTTGGCCACCGTGGGCCCGCGGCTGCGCCTGGACACGTTCGCCGTGTCAGCACGCAGCCCGGTGATCACCGCTGCACGCGACCAGGTGCTGGCCAGCGTCGAGGCCTCCGCGGTGGCGGCCGTGGCGGCGTCGGACGCGGTGACGTCGATCCAGCAAGACCGGGTCAAGCTGATGGAGCGCGACCTGAAGAAGCTGCGCGCCGAGGCGCAGGCCAACCGCGATCTGGCGCGCAGCATGCGTTCGCGTTTGATCGACGCTGAATCCAGCAGCCAGCTCGCCCCGGTGCTGGGCGGTGCCGCCGCCTTGCTGCTGGGCATGGCCGGCTGGCTGGCCTGGCGCCTGCGCGCCTTGCAGCAGGAAAAGAAAAAGGCCTGGTGGAACGCCCAGGCCGCAACGGCCGGCATGGCCGAACCCGACTACGGGCGGGTGGAGCCGCGCCCCGAGGGCGAGGTGATTGATGCCCCCGCCCAGATGCTGGCAGACGTTGCCACGCCATCCTTGATAGCTGCTCCGGCGTTGCCGGTAATCAGCAGCATGACGGCTGAACCGGATACGCGGGGCAGCCGCAGGTCGGACGACGACGGCGCGGCTCAGGTGGTTGACAGCACGGCCAACGAAGTGTCGATCGACGAGCTGATCGACCTGGAGCAGCAGACGGACTTCTTTGTCTTGCTCGGGCAGGACGATTCAGCCATTGACCTGCTGCTGTCGCACCTGCGCGCCACCGGCGGCTCGGTGCCGATGGCCCACCTCAAGCTGCTGGAGGCGTATCACCGCAAGGGCGACCAAACGGCCTACGAGCGCTCGCGCGCCCGCATGTCGCACCAGTTCAGTTGTGACACGCCGGAGTGGGCGGCCGAATTCGGCGCGGGCCAGGGCCTGGAACGCGAAGCCGAACTGGTGGACCGACTCGTTGCCTGCTGGCACCAGCCCGAACAGGCCATGGCCGAACTGCAAGCGCTGATGGTCGGCATGCGCGAAGGCAAACTGCTGGAGCTGAATGCCTACCGTGAGGCCTTGCTGCTGTATTCGATCTTGCGCGATGTGCAAGAGCATGCCGAAGTGCCCGCCCGCGCGGTGCCGCAAGGCCTGGTCGGGCCGGGGGCGGCGACGCCGTTGACCGCCGCGCCGGCCGTGCCAGCCAGCCACAGCCACAGCGACAACCACAGCCTGGACTTCGATCTGGAGCCGTCATTCCTGCGCCCGGCCAGCGGCGTGGCCAGTGCGCCCGGTGCGCCCGGTGCCAGCCAGCAAGCGCCGGCCGCCGCGGTGCAGATCGAGCTGCCGACAATCGACTTGCCGGGCGACGCCGCCACGCCGGGCGAGCACACGGCCACGCAGCCCTACCTGAACCTGGATTTGCCCAGCCTTGACCTCGACGCGCCTGCCGACGCCGCGAACATGCTGCATGACCAGGCCGACGCAGCGCGCACTTCGGGCTTTGTCGACCTGGATCTGACGGAGCTCAATGACCCCATGCCGCCTTCGCGCCTGGGTGAACTCAGCCTGGAGCCCAGGCCGCTGCGCAGCGCGCAGGGCTGACCGGCGCGTGCGTTCAAAGTCGCGCTAACCGCGCAGACATCAAAGTCGCGCTAACCGCGCAGACCTCAAAGTCGCGCTAACCGCGCGAGGGCCGCATCCAGCGTCTCATCACGTTTGGCAAAGCACAGCCTGGCGATGCCTTGCTCGAAACCGTCTTCGTAGAACACTGAAAGCGGTATCGCCGCCACGCCCACTTCGCGCGTCAGCCATTGGCAGAAGTCGGCCTCGTTCAAGTTGCTCACGGCGCGGTAATCGACGCACTGAAAGTACGAGCCTTCGCTGGGCAGCAGCTTGAGCCGCGTGCGCGCCAGGCCGGCGCGAAAACGGTCGCGCTTGGCCTGGTAGAACTGGCCCAGGCTCAGATACGGCGTGGCGTCTGCCATGTAGCGCGCCAGGCCATGCTGCACCGGGGTGTTGACGGTGAACACGTTGAACTGGTGCACCTTGCGGAACTCGGCCGTCAGCGCCGCGGGCGCGGCCACGAAGCCCACCTTCCAGCCGGTGACGTGGTAGGTCTTGCCGAAGCTCGAGACCACGAAGCTGCGCGCCGCCAGCCCAGGCAAGCTGGCCGCGCTGATGTGCGCCGCGCCGTCGTACACCATGTGCTCGTAGACCTCGTCAGAGATCAGCAGCACCTCGGTCGGGGTTAACAAGTCGCTCAATCGGCGCATTTCAGCCGCCGTCCACACCGTGGCGCTGGGGTTGTGCGGGCTGTTGATGATCAGGCAGCGCGTGCGCGGCGACAGGGCGGCCTCAATGGCGGCGAAGTCGGGCCGGAACGTGCCCGGGGTGAGCGGCACGCGAACAACCTTGCCGCCGGCCAGCTCGACGTTCGGGATGTAGCTGTCGTAGCAGGGCTCGAGCACGATCACCTCGTCGCCCGGGCGCACGCAGCACAGCACAGCAGTGAGGATGGCCTGCGTGGCGCCGGCGGTGATGGTGACTTCGCTGGCCGCGTCATAGTGGTGGCCGTACAGCGCTTCGATCTTGCGCGACACCGCTTCGCGCAACACCGGCACGCCGGTCATGGGCGGGTACTGGTTCAGGCCCTCGCGCATGGCCTGGCTGACATCGTCCACCAGCCGCGGGTCGCATTCGAAGTCGGGGAAGCCCTGGCCCAGGTTGACGGCACCGGTCTCGGTGGCCAGTGCTGACATCACGGTGAAGATGGTGGTGCCCACCTTGGGCAGCCGGGTCGGCAGGGCGGGGGTCTTGTTGACAGCTTGGTTCATTGGAGTACCTTCAGGCTGCGCCTTCCGGTATTCGCCCTTGGGGCGGCCCGGCGGGCTCATGTGACTACAGTTCGTAGGTATCGGGTTCGCCGCCGGCCATGGCGCGTTCAATGAGCGCGCGCGTGAAGCGCGGCGACAGCAATTCGGCGAATGCATAGACGAACGCGCGCAGATAGGCGCCGCGGCGCAGGGCCAGACGCGACACGTTCACGCCGAACAGGTGGCCGGCCGGGCGCGACACGAGGTCGCCGCCGGGCGCATCGTCGCGCACCGCCATTTCGGCCATGATGCCCACGCCCAGGCCGATGCGCACATAGGTCTTGATCACGTCGGAATCAATCGCTTCCAGCGCCACCATGGGTTTGAGGCGCCGCTGCGCAAAAGCCGCGTCGATGCGCCGGCGCCCGGCAAACGAGGGGTGGTAGGTCACCAGGGGCTCGGTGGCCAGTTGTTCCAGCGTCAGCCGTTCAATGCCCGCCAGCGGGTGCTGCGCCGGCATCACCACCACATGCTGCCATTCGTAGCAGGGCAGGGTGATCAGCTGTTCATGGTCTTGCAGGCTCTCGGTGGCCAGGCCGATGTCGGCGCTGCCGTCGATCAACATGGCGGCCACCTGCTCGGGCGTGCCCTGGTGCAGCACCACCTGCACCTTGGGGAAGCGCTTGCGCAGCAGCGCCACCGGCCCGGGCAGCACGTAGCGCGCCTGCGTGTGCGTGGTGGCGATGCTCAGCGTGCCTTGCTCTTGCAGCGAAAACTCGTCGCCGATGCGCTTCAGGTTGGCCAGTTCGCCCATGATCACTTCAATCGACTTGAGCACCTGCAAGCCCGGCTCGGTGACGCGGCGCAGCCGCTTTCCATGGCGCGCAAAGATGTCCACGCCCAACTCTTCTTCGAGTTCGATGATGGCCTTGCTGACGCCGGGCTGCGAGGTGTGCAACGCCTTGGCCGTTTCGGTGAGGTTGAGGTTGCGCCGAACGGCCTCTTGCACGAAGCGGAACTGGTGCAGGTTCATGGCGCGGTGCCCAGGGCGTTGCAGGCGGCGTCGGCCATGGCGCGGATCACGCCGGCATCTTCGCCCACCGCGGCCTCCAGCCGCCAGGCCACCTGTGGGTGCGCTTGCGTCAACTGCGCCAGCAGTGCGGGCACGTCCTTGCGCACATGGCCGCCGGCACCCAGGAACAGGGGCAGCACACTCACCCGGGTGCAACCCTCGGCCGCCAGTTCGGCGCCGGCTTCGCGCAAGGCGGGGGCCATGAATTCAAGGTAGGCCAGGCGCACGGCCACGCCGGCGTGGCGCTGTCGCACCTGTGCGGCCACGGCCTCGAACGGCGCGGCCCAGGCAGCATCGCGCGCGCCATGCGCCAGCAGGATCAGGCCTTGGCTCATCTGTTCAGTTAGGATGGTTGATCATCGGTAGCGCACCAGCCAGGTGAACGCGGCCAGGCTCAGCAACAGGTAGATGAAACTGGGTGTGGCGGCCACGACCCAGGGCGTCCAACTGTTGAGCAACCCGATGTGGCCGGCCACGTTGTTCAGCAGCACGAAGCTGATGCCCAGCATGATGCCGCCAAACACTTTCAGGCTCACCCCGCCGGCGCGCGCATGCAGGTAGGCGAACGGCAGGGCCAGCGCCACCATCACCAGGCAGGCCAGCGGGTAGACGGCCTTCTTCCAGAACTGGATCTGGTAGCGCTGCGAGGCTTGTTCATGGTCGCTCAGGTGCGCGCTGTAGCGCCACAAATCCATCGTCGTCATGGTGCCTAGCGGTAGCACCGCCGCGGCCACCACGTCAGCGCCCAAGGTGCTGGGCCAGGCCAGCTCCGCCACCGCCTGGTGGTCCACGCGCGCCGGGTGCAGCGGGTCTTCCACCCGCGCGTCCACCGGCCAGGTGGTGAGTTGCACCTCGTTCAAGGCCCAATTTCCGTCGGCCTGCACCCGCCCGTGGTTGGCCGCCACGCGGCGCAGAAGGCGGCCGTCGTCATCGAACTCGAAGATGCGAATGCCTTGCAGGCTGCCGCCGGCGCTGGCCCCGGCCACGTTGACCGAATAGTGGCGCTCGCCCTGCGGCGTGCTGCGCTTTTCCTTCAGCCAGGCGCCACTGCGGCCCAGGTTCAGGCCACCGCTGGCGTTGGCCTTGATCAGCACCGCCTGGCGCTCGCTGAACGGTGCCAGCACATCGCCCACCATGAACGTGAACGCACTGAACACCAGGCCCAGCACGGCCAGCAGGCCCAAGGCGCGCAGCGGGCCCAGGCCTCCGGTGCGCAAGATGGTGAATTCGCTCGATTGCGCCAACCGGGCCATGGAGTAGATGGTGCCGATGAGCACCGTGATGGGCAGCAACTCGTACAGGTGGCCGGGGGCTTCGAGCAAGGACTTCAGCGCCGCGCCCCACACGGTGTAGCCGGCGCGGCCGACCTTGTCGAGTTCATCGACGAAATCAATGAAGTAGAACAAGCTCAGGAAGGCCACCGACACGAAAGCCACCGAGGCCACGATGTCGCGGTACAGCAAGCGGCGAATGGTCTTCATGCCGCGGTGCGCCAGCGCAGGCGCAGCGGCTGGGCCACCAAGGCCCGTTCGCGCCACCACATCAGCCCCCAGGCCAGCGCGAACGCGCCGCCGTGCAATGCCAACAACGCCGCGCCGGCGCTCAAGCGGCCGCTGGCGACCCAGGCTTGCGACAGGTTGATCAGGTTGTAGTAGATGACGAAACCGAGCAACGCGAACAACAAGTTCCAGTTATTCGGCCGGCGCGGGTTGCTGGCCGACAGCCCCACCGCCAGCAGCAGCAAGTTGCCGGCACCGAACAGCAAGCCCAGGCGCCAGGCCAGTTCACCCTGATTCTTCAGCGTCGGTTCGCGCAGCAGTTCGAGCGTGGGCGTGGCCTTGGGAGCCCGGGCCTGCGCGCGGCGCACAGCGCGTTCATTGGCCAGCACGCGGTAGCTGTCGAAACTGCTGAGCGTGTGCTCGCCGCTGCGCAGATCGGTTTCATTGCGCTGGCCGCGCTCGAGCACGAGAAAGCGCTCGCCGCCTTCGGTGTCGAGGTGCCCGCTGCGCGCCGAGGTGACGGATTCGGTGGTCTTGAGATTGTTCAGGATGAACACGTTGCGGCCGTTCACGGCGTCGCCGCCATCGCGTTCGATGAAGAACACGCGCTGGCCGTCGCTGCTGCTTTGGAACACGCCTGGGGCGACGCGCGAAAAGTCCGAACGCTGCTCATAACGGTCGCGCAGGTCGCTGCTGTTCTGGTTGCCCCAGGGCCATACCACAAGCACCAGCGCGGCCACGACGACCAGTGCCGGCCAGAAGGCACGCAGCACCGGGCGCACCAGGCGCATCAAGCCCACGCCGCTGGCAAACCAGATCACCATTTCGCTGTCTTTGTACATGCGCGACAAGGTCACCGTGACGGCGATGAACAGCGACAAACTCAACATGGTGGGCAAGTGGCCCAGCGCGGTGTAGCTCAGCAGCAGCACCACGTCTTGCGGCGCCACCGCGCCGCTGGCCGCCTGGCCCAGCGTGCGCACCAGCATCATGGTGATGACGATGGTGAGGATGACCACCAGCGTGGCGCCAAAGCTGCGTGTCAGCTCTTTGCGCAGAGACGAATCGAATAGCATTCAAGCCTTCCTGGACCGGGGCGGATTATGGACTTCAAGACACTCGTCAAGCCTGCTGCTGGCCTGCACGACATCGCGGCCGATGCCTTGCTGGTGGTGGTGGGCAGCGAGGCGGCGGCCAAGGCCCTGGGCGGCGCCGTGGGGCAGGCCTTGCGCGCCGCGCAGCGCAGTGAAGACTTTGCGCTCAAGCCCGCGCGCTGCGTTTACCTGCACCAGGTGGCTGGGGTGAAGGCAGCGCGGCTGGCCTTTGTGGCCATGGCCGCACCAGGTGCCAGTGCTTCGGCCAGTGCGTCGGCCAGTGCGTCGGCCAAGGCGTTCAAGGCCGCCGTGGCGGTGGGCCTGGGTGCATTGAAGAGCGGCGGCGCTCGCCACGTGTGCGTGGCCATGGCGGGCGCCACCGAGTTCGACGCTGCATCGGCCGAGGCCCTGGTAGGCGCCGTGGGCAGCGCCACCTACGTTTACCGCGCCACCAAACCAACGGCTGCACAGGCCTGGAAGCTGCAGCGCGTGAGCCTGGTGTGCGGCGCGGCCAACCAGGCGGCGGTGAATGACGGCCTGCGCCGCGGCCAGGCCATTGCCCAAGGCGTCGCGCTGGCCCGCGAATGCGCCAACCGCCCGGGCAACCATGCCACGCCCAGCTACCTGGCCGAACAGGCGCGCAAGCTGGGCAAGCAGCATGGCCTGAAGGTGCAGGTGCTGGAACGCGCCCAGGTCGCCAAGCTGGGCATGGGCTCGTTCCTGGCGGTGGCGCAGGGCTCGGCGCAGCCGCTCAAGTTCATCGTCATGCACTACCAGGGCGCGGCCAAGAGCGTGGCGCCGGTGGTGTTGGTGGGCAAGGGCATCACCTTCGACAGCGGCGGCATCTCCATCAAATCCGCCGGCGACATGGACGAGATGAAATTCGACATGGGGGGTGCGGCCAGCGTGTTGGGCACCTTTGCCGCGGTGGCGCAGCTCAAGGCGAAGGTTAATCTGATCGGCCTGATCCCGGCCTGCGAGAACATGCCCAGCAGCACCGCCGTGAAGCCCGGTGATGTGGTCACCAGCATGTCGGGCCAGACCATCGAGATCCTCAACACCGACGCCGAAGGCCGGCTGATCCTGTGTGATGCGCTGACTTACGCCGAACGTTTCAAACCGCAGGCTGTGGTCGACATCGCCACCCTCACCGGTGCCTGCGTGGTGGCCCTGGGCCACGTGCGCTCGGGCCTGTTCAGCGCTGACGACACCCTGGCCGCGGCCTTGCACGACGCCGGCCAGGCCGCGCTCGACCCGTGCTGGCGCATGCCGCTCGATGACGAATACGACGAAGGCTTGAAGAGCAACTTTGCCGACATGGCCAACGTGGCGGGGCGCGCCGGCGGGGCCATCACCGCGGCCATGTTCCTCAAGCGCTTCACCGCCAAGTTCAACTGGGCCCACCTCGATGTGGCCGGCACGGCCTGGAAGTCGGGCACGGCCAAGGGCGCCACCGGCCGGCCTGTGGGCTTGCTGACCCACTACGTGCTGGCCCAGGCGCGCTGACACCCCATGGGCGAAGGCATGCAAGAGGCGCAACAGGCCGCGCTGGTGGAGTTCCACACCGGCGTGGCCAATGCGCTGCACTACACCTGCCGCCTGTTGCGCAAGGCCTACCACCAGGGTGCACGGGTGGCGGTGCTGGGGCCGGCGCCCACGCTGGCCGCACTGGACCCTATGTTGTGGGCGTTCGAGCCCGGCGAGTTTGTGCCTCACGTGGCGCTGGCGGCCGGTGTGAGTGAAGCCACCTTGCGCCGCACGCCGATCTGGCTGGCCGGCGAATGGTTGCGCTCGCCGCAGCAGCAACACACACCCGACGTCTTCGTCAACCTGGGCCTGCCGCTGCCCAGCGAGCCGGTGCGAGGCAAGCGCCTGATCGAAGTGGTGTCCAGTGCAGCAAACGACATCCTGGCCGGGCGGCAACGCTGGCGCCAGTATGTGGCGCAGGGCGTGGCCGTGAAGCATTACAACAAGGCCGAGTCATGATTCCCATGCCGGCCCTGCCGCCCCAGCACCTGCCGGTCTTGACCGAAGTGCTGGAACTGCCCACCCAGCCGCTGCTGCGCCAGCCGCTGAGGTGGCCGCCAGCGCTGGCTGCTGCAGGCAGCGAAGAGGCCAGGCTGGTCAACCAGGTGCTGGCCGAAGTGCAGCAGCGCGTAGACAACATGTTTGAGTACCGGCTGCGCGACGCCCTGGCACCGTTGCTGGCGCGCTACGCCGATGATTTGGTGGCACAGGCTCGCGACGAGCTGGCACGCACCCTGCGCGACGTGGTGGCCCGCGCGGTGGCACAGGAACTCAGGCGCGCTCGCGCCGTAGGCCCGGCGGCGGGGCGATAGAGATCAACCCTGGGTCACCCTGATTAGCGCCGGCCACTGTTTCGCGTATCCTCTTTCGTTACCCTTTTTCCACAGGATCTGGCATGAACAAGTTCACTCTCTCATTGGCCGCAGCAGCGGTACTCGTGCTTGCCGCTTGCGGCAAGAAAGAAGAACCCGCCAAGGCGGCGGCAGCCCCGGCGGCGGCAGGCAGCGAGGTGGTGGTCAAGATCGGCCACGTCGGCCCCACCAGCGGCGCCATTGCGCACCTGGGCAAGGACAACGAGAACGGCGCGCGCATGGCCATCGACGACCTGAACGCCAAGGGCGTGATGATCGGCACGGCCAAGGCCAAGTTTGAACTGGTTGCTGAAGATGACGCAGGCGACCCGAAGCAAGGCACGGCGGTGGCCCAGAAGCTGGTGGACAGCAAAGTAAACGGGGTCATCGGCCACCTGAACTCGGGCACGTCTATCCCCGCGTCACAGATTTACAGCACCGCTGGCATCCCGCAAATCTCACCTTCGGCCACCAACCCGAAGTTCACCCGTCAAGGTTTCAAGACCACCTTCCGCGTGGTGGCTGACGACGTGCACCTGGGCGGCACCCTGGGCCGCTACGCGGTGAAGGAAATGGCGGGCAAGAGCATCGCCGTCATCGACGACCGCACGGCCTACGGCCAAGGCGTGGCCGATGAGTTCGAAAAGGCCGTGGCCGGTGCCGGTGGCAAGACCATTGCGCGCCAGTTCACCACCGACAAGGCGACTGACTTCACCGCCATCCTGACTGCCTTGAAGAAGGACAAGCCCGATGTGGTGTTCTTCGGCGGCATGGACGCCGTGGCCGGCCCGATGATCCGCCAGATGAAGCAGCTCGGCATCAATGCCAAGTTCGTCGGCGGCGATGGTATTTGCTCCGGCGAACTGCCCAAGCTGGCCGGTGGCGCCATGGCCGATGGCCAGGTGGTGTGCGCCGAAGCCGGTGGTGTTGAAGGCGAGCAGAAGGTCGGCATGGAAGACTTCAAGACGAAGTTCAAGGCCAAGTTCAACGCCGACGTGCAGGTCTATGCGCCGTACGTGTACGACGCGCTGAACGTGATGGTGGCGGCCATGGTCAAGGCCGGTTCGGCCGACCCGGCCAAGTATCTGCCTGAGCTGGCCAAGACCGCAGGCTACAAGGGCGTCACCGGCAACATCTCGTTCGATGAAAAGGGCGATGTGAAGAACGGCGCGTTGACGCTGTTCACCTACAAGGCCGACAAACGCGACGCGATCGCGGTGGTTCGTTAAGCGTCAACACAGGCCGGGCACCAGCCCGGTTGGACAGACCAGAACGCCTCGCAAGAGGCGTTCTTTTTTTGGCTGCTCAGTGGTTGCGCTCTTGCAGCAGCGCCAGGC
>JAYUQE010000317.1:0-10285 GCA_043756905.1 Burkholderiales bacterium
GCGCCTGCATGTGCGCTACCAGGGCACCGACACCGCGCTGGTGGTGGCAGCGCTTGACCTGGCCGCCACCACACAGGCGTTTGAAGCGGCCTATCGCCAGCGCTTCGCCTTCTTGATGCCGGGGCGTGCTTTGGTGATCGAAGCCGTGTCGGTGGAAGCCGTGAGCCCGGGTGAATCGTTCGACGCGCCAACGGTGGCCATGGAAGCGCCACCTCATGCACCGCCAGCGCAAGCCAGCGTGCGCCTGTATGGCGACGACTGGCTGGAAGCGGGCCTGCATCAACGCGAAACCTTGCTGGCGGGCGCGCGCATCAACGGCCCCGCCGTGATCGCCGAACGCAACGCCACAACGGTGGTGGAGCCCGGTTGGCAGGCCCGCGTCATGACCGGTGGCGCGCTGCTGCTGCAACGGGTGCTGCCGCGCGCCAACCAGCATGCCCTGGGCACCGCGGCCGACCCGGTGATGCTGGAGATCTTCAACAACCTGTTCATGAACATCGCCGAGCAAATGGGCCTGGCGCTGCAGAACACCGCGCACTCGGTGAACATCAAGGAGCGGCTGGATTTCTCTTGTGCGCTGTTCGATGAACGCGGCCAGCTCATTGCCAACGCGCCGCACATGCCGGTGCATTTGGGTTCGATGAGCGAGTCGATCAAGTGCGTGATCGAGCGCAACCCGGCGATGCTGCCGGGCGATGTGTTCATGCTCAACGACCCGTACAACGGCGGCACGCATCTGCCTGACGTGACGGTGGTGACACCGGTG
The DNA here is from genome assembly GCA_043756905.1 of Burkholderiales bacterium. GTDB lineage: Bacteria > Pseudomonadota > Gammaproteobacteria > Burkholderiales > Burkholderiaceae_C > Rubrivivax. The sequence continues at coordinate 767 of JAYUQE010000317.1, forward strand.
TACATGGACCCAGGCGATGCCGCGCCCAGCTTTTTTGTCGCCAGCCGCGGCCACCACGCTGACATCGGCGGCACCACGCCCGGCTCGATGCCGCCGTTTTCAAAAACCATCGCCGAAGAGGGCGTGCTGTTCGACAACTTCCTGCTCGTGCGCGGCGGGCAAATGCGTGAAGCCGAGCTGCGTGCACAACTGGCCGGCAACGCCTACCCCGCGCGCAACCCGGATCAAACCATTGCCGACTTGCGCGCGCAGATTGCGGCGAATGAGAAAGGCGTGCAGGAACTGCGCGCCATGGTGGCGCAGTTCGGCCGCGCCACCGTGGCGGCCTACATGCAGCATGTGCTAGACAACGCCGAAGAGTCGGTGCGCCGCGTCATCACCGCCTTGAAGGATGGCGCGTTCGAGTTGCCGCTGGACAACGGCGCACGCATCGCCGTGCGCGTGGCGGTGAATGCTGCCCAGCGTGAAGCAACGATTGACTTCACCGGCACCAGCGAACAGTTAACCAACAATTTCAACGCACCCAAGGCCGTGACCCTGGCCGCCGTGTTGTATGTGTTCCGCACCTTGGTGGATGACGAGATTCCGCTCAACGCCGGCTGCATGAAGCCGCTGCATGTGGTGGTGCCCGAAGGCTGCATGCTCAACCCGCGGCCGCCCGCGGCCGTGGTGGCCGGCAACGTGGAAACCTCGATGTGCGTGACCAATGCGCTGTTCGGCGCCCTGGGCGTGATGGCGGCCAGCCAGTGCACCATGAACAACTTCACCTTCGGCAACGAACGCCACCAGTACTACGAAACCTTGTCAGGCGGCAGTGGTGCCGGGCCGGGTTTTGATGGCACCAGCGCGGTCCAGACCCACATGACCAACTCGCGCCTCACCGACCCCGAGGTGCTGGAGTTCCGCTTCCCCGTTCGCCTGGAAAGCTTTGCGCTGCGCGCCAGTTCAGGCGGCGCCGGCCAGTGGCGCGGTGGCGACGGCAGCGTGCGCCGCGTGCGCTTCCTTGAATCGATGACGGCCAGCATCCTGAGCAACGGCCGCATCGTTCCGGCGTTCGGCCTGGCCGGTGGCCAGCCCGGCGCCCTGGGCATTAACCGCATCGAGCGTGCGACGGGCGAGCACGAAACCTTGGCGCACATCGGATCGGCCGAGATGAACCCCGGCGATGTCTTCATCATCGAAACGCCGGGTGGGGGTGGCTATGGCAGCGTGCCGGGCTCGGCCGCTTGATCTTGCGGTTTGTGTTCAGGAGCCGGCATGAAAGTCGACACTCTCAGGCGCCACGCCCTCGCGCTGCCTGGCGCCATCGAAGCGCCGCACTTCAACTACACCTCATTCCGCGTGCGCGGCAAGATCTTCATGACCGTGCCACCCGACGGCCTGCACGCCCACATCTTCGTGCCCGAAGCCCAGCGCGAAGCCGCCTTGGCACTTGAACCCGACGTGTGCGAAAAGCTATGGTGGGGCAGCAAGGTGCTGGGGCTGAAGGTGGCGCTGGCACTGGCCAAGCCGGCGTTCGTGAAGGGGCTGGTGCGGCAGGCTTGGGTGGGCAAGGGGGGTGTCGAGTCTGGCGACAATTGACCAGTCACCGGCGATTCGGCGACGAGGACGACAGGGTGACCAGCATCAAGCGCGGCTTGGAGAAACTCTCATGAGCAGGGCACACAAAATTCTTCGCGTGAAGGTTGGCGAATCGATTCAAGATGCCGGCACGCGCGCCGCCGCGGTGATGCGCGCGGTGGCCGAAGGTAAGGCGGTGCAGCGCTATTTCGGCGTGAGCTTTGCGCAGATGGGTCAGATGCTGGCCGCGTTCACGCCCAAGCGCTGGGAACTGATCGCCGCGCTGCGTGAAGCCGGCCCATTGACCGTTGCCGAACTCGCGCGACGCCTGGGCCGCAACTACAAGAATGTGCATGCCGATGTGCAGCAACTCATCGAGTGGATGGCGGTGGAACGCGGCGAGGATGGGCGAGTGCACGTGCCCTGGGCTGAGATCGTGTTGGATATGAAGTTGCCGCAGCGGGTGGTGGCGTAGTTCTTGGCGAGGCACTTCCGGGTGAAGTCAGACAGTCTCAATTCCAGCGCTGAGGGCCATCGCACAGGCGGCGCCAACGTCGCCGAACTCGTGGGTTCGCCAGCCTCCATTCATGTTTCAGGGCCCCCCAATTTCGCAAACTCGAACGCCAACTGCCGGTGATGGCGAATCGACAGCAGGACCACGGTTGATTCGGTGAGCGTGTACAAGATCAGATAGTCCCCGTGCAGATACTCGCGCAGCGCATCAGGTGCGCCATGTGGCAATGCGGCGAGTTGCGCCAACGCCTCGGCCGATTGGGGTGGCGCGTCCAGGTAGCGGCGGCCAATGTGCGGGAAGCGCCGCAGGTTGGGGATGACCGTGCGGCGCAGCCCGTCGAGCAGCCTGTCGTAGGCCTGAGGTGCTTGCGCTTCAGTAAGAAAGGCCTCGATGGCCGCCAGCCGCTCGATGAAGCTGGCGGTGAGTTCGACCCTGAAACGCGCCTCAGTCACGAGGCTTGGTTGCCTTGGTGACCCTGCTGATCTTGGCCGATGCCTTGCGCCCCTGCTGCAGCCGCGCAATGGCCGCGTCAGCGTCTTCTGTGCGGCCGGCTGCGATGTCGGCCAGGCCGCGTTGCACGTCATCGAGCAGCAGCAGGTGGATGCGTTCGCGTTCGAGCCGGTGGTAGTAGTCCAGGCGGTCGGCGTCGATCAGTGCGACGTAGCTTTCGCCGTTCTTGGTGATGACCTTCTCGCTGCCGGCCTTCACTTCGTCGGCCAACTCCGAGAGCCTGGCGCGCGCCTGGGTGAAGGGCACGATGTCTTTGGCGGCAATCGACATGGCATCTCCAGAGGTTGCAGAATTCTGTGCAGTTTAACGCACGGCCGCTTGGCTACGGGCGGTTTGCAGTGGCGCAAAAACAAAACGGCCCGCCAGTTTTCCGGCGGGCCGTTGCGCGAATGAACCGACGATCTGGTGCCTAGGCCACCACCCCCCGCGCCGCATCCGCATATTCCTCAATCTGGTCAAAGTTCATGTACTTGTAGATCTTGCTGCCGTCGGCATTGATCACGCCCATGTCGGCCTGGTACTCGGCCACCGTCGGCAGGCGGCCCAATTTGCTGGCAATCGCCGCCAATTCAGCCGAAGCCAAAAACACGTTGGCGTTCTTGCCCAGCCGGTTGGGGAAGTTGCGCGTGCTGGTACTGACCACGGTGGCGCCTTCTCGCACCTGGGCCTGGTTGCCCATGCACAGGCTGCAACCGGGCATTTCGGTGCGTGCGCCGGCGGCACCGAAGACGCCGTAGTGGCCTTCCTTCGTCAGCTCGGCCGCGTCCATCTTGGTGGGCGGGGCGATCCACAGTTTCACCGGGATGTCGCGCTTGCCTTCGAGCAGCTTGCTGGCCGCGCGGAAGTGGCCGATGTTGGTCATGCAACTGCCGATGAAGACTTCGTCGATCTTGGTGCCGGCCACTGCACTCAGCAGTTTGGCATCGTCAGGGTCGTTCGGGCAGCACAGCACCGGCTCTTTCAGATCGTTAAGGTCGATCTCGATCACCGCGGCGTATTCGGCATCCTTGTCCGCCTCCAGCAGGGTCGGCTTGGCCAGCCAGGCTTCAACCGCCTGGATGCGCCGCTCGATGGTGCGTTTGTCGAGGTAGCCCTGCGCGATCATGTTTTTCATCAGCACCACGTTGCTGGTGAGGTACTCCTTGATCGGCGCCGGGTTTAACTTCACCGTGCAGCCGGCAGCGCTGCGCTCGGCGCTGGCGTCGCTCAGTTCGAAGGCTTGTTCCACCTTCAAATCGGGCAGGCCTTCGATTTCAAGAATGCGGCCCGAGAAGACGTTGACCTTGCCTGACTTGGCAACGGTCAGCAGGCCTGCCTTGATGGCATAAAGCGGAATCGCATGCACCAGGTCGCGCAGGGTCACGCCGGGTTGCATGGTGCCCTTGAAGCGCACCAGCACGCTTTCGGGCATATCGAGCGGCATCACGCCGGTGGCCGCACCAAAGGCCACCAGGCCCGAGCCTGCGGGGAAGCTGATGCCGATGGGGAATCGCGTGTGGCTGTCGCCGCCGGTGCCCACGGTGTCGGGCAGCAACAGGCGGTTCAGCCAGGAATGGATGATGCCGTCGCCCGGGCGCAGGCTGATGCCGCCGCGGTTGCTGATGAAGGCGGGCAGCTCGCGGTGCGTCTTCACGTCCACCGGCTTGGGGTAGGCCGCGGTGTGGCAGAAGCTCTGCATCACCAGGTCGGCGCTGAAGCCCAGGCAGGCCAGGTCTTTCAGCTCGTCGCGGGTCATCGGGCCGGTGGTGTCCTGGCTGCCCACGGTGGTCATGCGCGGCTCGCAATAGGTGCCCGGGCGCACGCCGGGTTGATGCCCATTCACTTCCGGCAAGCCCACAGCACGGCCGACCATTTTTTGCGCGACGGTGAAGCCGGCATTCGTTGCAACAGGGGGCTGCGGCAAGCGGAAGGTGGTGGCTGCGGCCAAGCCCAGGAATTCGCGCGCCTTGGCGGTGAGGCTGCGGCCGATGATCAGGTTGATGCGCCCGCCGGCGCGCACTTCATCGAACAGCACATCGCTCTTGATCTTGAAGCTGGCGGCCAGCGCGCCGTTCTTCATGATCTGGCCTTCGTAGGGCAGGATGTCGAGCACGTCGCCCATCTCGAAGCTTGAAACATCCACTTCAATCGGCAAGGCGCCGGAATCTTCTTGCGTGTTGAAGTAGATCGGCGCGATCTTGCCGCCCAGGGTGATGCCGCCGAAGCGCTTGTTCGGCACGAAGGGAATGTCTTGGCCGGTGGCCCAGATGGCGCTGTTGGTCGCGCTCTTGCGGCTCGAACCCGTGCCCACCACATCACCCACATAGGCCACCAGGTGGCCCTTGGCCTTCAGCGCTTGAATGAACTTCATCGGGCCGCGCTTGCCGTCTTCTTCCGGCATGAAGGCCGCGCCGACGCGGGTGTTCTTCAGCATGGCCAGGTAGTGCAAGGGGATGTCGGGGCGGCTCCAGGCGTCTGGCGCGGGGCTCAGGTCGTCGGTGTTGGTTTCACCGGGCACCTTGAACACGCTGACGGTGATTTTCTTGGGCACTTCGGGCCGCGAGGTGAACCATTCGGCAGCGGCCCACGACTGGATCACCGCCTTGGCGTGGGCATTGCCGGCCTTGGCCTTTTCGGCCACGTCGTGGAAGAAGTCGAACATCAGCAGCGTCTTCTTCAAACCTGCTGCCGCCACGCTGGCCACTTCGGCGTCGTCCAGCAAATCAATCAAAGGCTTGACGTTGTAGCCACCCACCATGGTGCCCAGCAGCTCGGTGGCCTTGGCCTTGCTGATCGCCGGCACGGTGAAGTCGCCATGCGCCACCGCGGCCAGGAAGCTGGCTTTCACCTTGGCGGCGTCGTCCACGCCCGGGGGCACGCGGTGGGTCAGCAGGTCGAGCATGAAGGCTTCTTCGCCGGCCGGCGGCACCTTGATGAGTTCGATCAACTCAGCGGTTTGCTGCGCAGAAAGCGGCAGCGGCGGAATGCCCAGGGCGGCGCGTTCGGCGGCGTGTTGGCGGTAGGCTTGAAGCATGGTGGGCTCCTTGAAGGCTCAGGGTTGGGCAGCAGGTCGGCTAAGGCGTCGGCTCAAAGCAGATGTTTGACGCCGTCTTGCTCGCCCTGCAATTCGGCCAGGGTCTTGTTGATGCACTCCTGGCTGAAGGCATCGATCGGCAGGCCCTGCACGATGCTGTACTGGCCGCCGGCCGTGGTGACCGGGAAGCCGAACATCACGTCTTTCGGGATGCCGTAGTCGCCATTGCTGGGCACGCCCATGGTCACCCATTCGGCGCCGGTGCCCAGGGCCCAGTCGCGCATGTGGTCGATCGCGGCGTTGGCGGCCGAGGCCGCTGAAGACAAGCCGCGCGCTTCGATGATGGCCGCGCCGCGTTTGCCCACGGTGGGCAGGAAGGTGTCTTTGTTCCAGGCCTGGTCGTTGACCATGTCTCTCACGCTGGCGCCGTCAATCGTGGCGAAGCGGTAGTCGGCGTACATGCTGGGTGAATGGTTGCCCCACACGGCCAGCTTCTTGATGGCGGCCACCGGCTTGCCGGTCTTGGCGGCCAGTTGGCTGAGCGCGCGGTTGTGGTCGAGCCGCAGCATGGCGGTGAAGTTTTCGCGCGGCAGGCCGGGCGCGCTTTTCATGGCGATGTAGGCGTTGGTGTTGGCCGGGTTGCCCACCACCAGCACCTTCACCTTGCGGCTGGCCACGGCATCCAGCGCCTTGCCCTGGGCGGTGAAGATGGCGCCGTTGATGGCCAGCAGCTCGGCACGCTCCATGCCGGCCTTGCGCGGCATCGACCCCACGAGCAGCGCGTAGTCGGTGTTCTTGAAGGCGGTCATGGGGTCGCTGTGGGCTTCCATGCCGGCCAGCAGCGGGAAGGCACAGTCTTCCAGTTCCATCATCACGCCCTTGAGCGCCTTTTGCGGGCCTTCAACCGGAACTTCCAGCAATTGCAGGATGACTGGCTGGTCTTTGCCCAGCATTTCGCCGGCTGCAATGCGGAACAACAGGGCATAACCGATCTGGCCAGCGGCGCCGGTGACGGCAACTCGAACGGGCGGCTTGTTCATGGTTTGGGCTCCGTGAAGGGGTTGGAATGCGTGGCAGGTAATCCGGGCCTTGGCGCGGGCGGGGCCAGGGTGGTGCGGCTCGGCGCGGCACGGCGCAAGCAGGGCGGTGAAGTGTAGGACAAGGTGTGCCGCGCGCGGGCCTGGATTCACCCCGCCAAGGCCATTCTTCTATCAGATAGAAGATATCATTTAGCTCAGCATGGACGCGCCGGTGCGGCTGTGCTGCAATCCAGCCATGCCTGCTGCCCGCGCCCGCCCTGTTGTCACGCCTGCCGCGCCTGCCACGCCCGCCGCGCCGGCGCCCACCCGGCCTGCGGTGGCCCGCGCGGCACCGCCCGGCCCGGCCTTCAGCCCGCTGTACCAGCAGATCAAAGGCCTGCTGATGCGCGCGTTGCAAGAAGGCGAGTGGAAGCCCGGTGAAGCCATTCCCAGCGAAATCGAACTGGCCGCACGCTTTCAAGTGAGCCAGGGCACGGTGCGCAAGGCGGTGGATGAGTTGGCCACCGAAAACCTGCTGGTGCGCCGCCAGGGCAAGGGCACTTTCGTGGCCACCCATGCCGAGGAGGGCACCCAATACCGCTTCTTGCGCCTGATGCCCGATGCCGGCGAGCGCGTGGGCATGCAGCGGCGCATGCTCGAATGCCGGCGCCAGCGCGCCAGCGCCGAAGTGGCGCGCGTGCTGGGCCTGGCCTCGGGCGACACCGCCGTGCAGGTGCGCCGCCTGCTGCTGTTGCATGAACAGCCGGTGGTACTTGACGACATCTGGCTTTCGGGCGCCATGTTCAAGGGCTTGAGTGCCGAGCGCCTGGCCAACTACCGCGGGCCCATGTACGGCCTGTTCGAAGCCGAGTTCGGCGTGCGCATGATTCGCGCCGAAGAAAAGATTCGTGCCGTGGCCGCCGGCGCGGCCGAGGCGGGGCTGCTTGGCGTGGCCACAGGCTCGCCCTTGCTGCTGGTGGAGCGGGTGTCGTACACCTACCACGATCAAGCCGTTGAACTGCGCCGAGGCCTGTACAACACGGCGGAACACTACTACCGCAACGAACTGCAGTAGCACTTTCGTTGGCCGGGAGGCTGCGCGGGGCGGCCCGGGCAAGTTTCAAGCAAGCCTGTTGCATTGCAATAAACTCATCCGGTTTGCCGCCTGTTCAGCAGTGCAGGCAAGCCGCGAAGAAGTTGCACACAAGGACAACCAGATGGCAAGCACGAGCAAGGACGGGCCGGTGACTCGCCCGGTATACCGCAACATCCACGTCAGCCAGCTCGCCGGCTACCGGCTGCCGCTGGCCGGTGTCGTGTCGATCCTGCACCGCATCAGTGGCGCGCTGATGTTCCTGCTGCTGCCATTCGTGATCTGGTTGTTTGATGTGAGCGTCACTTCCGAGATCAGCTACGAGCAGTTCAGCGCCGTGTTTCGCAGCGGCGCCATCGGGCTGCCGGGCTGGTGCATCAAGTTGGTGGCGCTGGCGCTCATCTGGGCCTACTTGCTGCACTTCATTGCCGGCGTGCGCCATGTGTGGATGGACATGACGCACAGCGTGAGCATGGCGCAGGGGCGGTCGTCGGCGCTGGTCACCCTGGTGTTGAGCAGCGTGCTCACACTGGTGCTGGCCGCGCGCCTGTTTGGCCTGTACTGAAAGCCTCACCATGAACGTTAACTACGGCAGCAAGCGCATCGTCGTCGGTGCGCATTACGGCCTGCGCGACTGGCTCAGCCAGCGCGTCACCGCGGTGCTCATGGCCTTGTTCACTGTGGCCTTGCTGGTGCAGGTGCTGTGGCCCGGCGTGCCGCTGGGCTATGAGAAATGGGCCGGGATCTTTGCCGCGCAGTGGATGAAGGTGCTCACCTTCTGCGTCATCGTGGCCCTGGCCATTCATGTGTGGGTGGGCATGCGCGATATCTGGATGGATTACGTCAAGCCCGTGGGCGTGCGGCTGGTGCTGCAAGTCTTCACGCTGGTGTGGCTGGTGGGCTGCGCCGGTTGGGCGGTGCAAGTGCTCTGGAGACTTTGAGATGGCATCCGTTTCTGTCCGCAAATTCGATGTCGTCATCGTCGGTGCCGGTGGCTCGGGCATGCGTGCCTCGCTGCAACTGGCGCGCGCCGGCCTGAACGTAGCCGTGCTGAGCAAGGTCTTCCCCACGCGCTCGCACACCGTGGCCGCGCAAGGCGGCATCGGCGCCAGCCTGGGCAACATGAGCGAGGACAACTGGCACTACCACTTCTACGACACCGTGAAGGGCAGCGACTGGCTCGGCGACCAGGACGCCATCGAATTCATGTGCCGCGAAGCGCCCAAGGTGGTTTACGAGCTTGAGCATTTGGGCATGCCTTTCGACCGCAACCCCGACGGCACCATCTACCAGCGCCCCTTCGGCGGCCACACCGCTAACTATGGAGAAAAGCCGGTACAGCGCGCCTGTGCGGCGGCCGACCGCACCGGCCACGCCATGCTGCACACGCTGTACCAGCAGAACGTGAAGGCGCGCACCCAGTTCTTCGTTGAGTGGATGGCGCTGGATCTGATTCGCAATGCGCAGGGCGATGTGCTGGGCGTAACGGCGCTCGAAATGGAAACCGGCGAAGTCCACATCCTGCAAGGCCGCACCACCTTGTTTGCCACCGGTGGGGCCGGGCGCATCTTCGCGGCCAGCACCAACGCCTTCATCAACACCGGCGACGGCCTGGGTATCGCCGCGCGCGCCGGCATCCCGCTTGAAGACATGGAGTTCTGGCAGTTCCACCCCACCGGTGTGCACAACGCGGGCGTGCTGCTCACCGAAGGCTGCCGCGGCGAGGGCGCGATTTTGCGCAACGTGAACGGCGAACGTTTCATGGAACGTTATGCGCCCACGCTGAAAGACCTGGCGCCGCGCGACTTTG
>JAYUQE010000318.1:0-10276 GCA_043756905.1 Burkholderiales bacterium
GGTGAACTGGATGACATCGGTGTCGCCCTGCATGAACGCGGCCTCGCAATAGGCGAGGTAGAAATCCCAGGTGCGGATGAAACGGGTGTCGAAATTCAATGCCCGCACGCCCGCCTGTTCGGCGTGGAAGCGTTCGCGCCAGCGGCGCAAGGTCTCGGCATAGTCGGCGCCGAACGCAAACTCATCCACCACCCGCAGGCCGGCACGCGCAGCCGCAGCGCGAAACACACTCGGGCTGGGCAGCATGCCACCGGGGAAGATGTACTGTTGGATGAAATCGCTGCCACGGGCGTAGCGTTCAAACAGGTCGTCGCGGATGACGATGCTCTGAATGCAGGCGCGGCCACCGGGCTTGAGCAGGCGGTGCAGCGTGGCGAAATAGTTCGGCCAATACGCGCGGCCCACGGCTTCGAACATTTCGATCGACACCACGGCGTCGAACGGCGCGTCGCGCAAATCGCGGTAATCCTGCAGCCGCAGGTCGGCCTGCACGCCGGCGCGGGCCAGGCGCGCGCGGGCCCAAGCCAGTTGCTCGGCGGACAAGGTGATGCCAGTGACCCGTGCGCCGGCCTCCTGGCTGGCGCATTCGGCCAGTGCGCCCCAGCCGCAGCCGATCTCCAGTAACCGCTGCCCGGGGCGCACGCCGCAGGCCAGCAAGGCGCGGCGCATCTTGTTGGCTTGGGCCGCTTCCAGGCCTTGCGTCATGTCGCCCGCAAACCAGGCACTGGAATAGTTCAGGCCGGCGTCCAGCCACAGGCGATAAAAGTCATTGCCCAGGTCGTAATGGGCGTGGATGTTGCGGCGGCTGCCGGCGCGCGAATTGCGGCGCAGGGCATGGCGCATTCGGTGCAGCCAGGCGCCGACGCGCCCGCCGTGGATCAGCCGCTCAAGCGCGGCGCGGTTGGCCACCAGCAGGCGCAGCAAGGCCGGCAAATCGGGTGTGCTCCACAAGCCCTGGATGTAGCTTTCGGCAAACCCGATGTCGCCATGGCGCATGACGGCGGCAAACACCGTCGCATCCTGGACGTGCAGTTGCGCCATGGGTTGCGCACTGCCGGCATTGCCAACGCGCAGCGTGTGCCCGTCAGGCAGGCGCAGTTCAAGTTGGCCATGGCGCAGGCCACGCAATGCGCGCAGCGCCAGGCTGGCGGCCCAGGGCAGCGCGGCGGCGTGAGGCAAGTCGTTCGGCATGCCGCTGTGCGCGGGCGCCGCCGCGCAGACAGATGGGTTGGATCGAGCGTTCATGTGTTCGCGTCGTGCGCGTGGCTGACGGCCGCCGTGGGCGGCGCCGGGTTGCTGAACCAGGGCACGCCGCGCCACCACAGGCGCAAGGCCTGCAGATGAATGCGTGCATAGACACTGAGCGACTGCCACGGCACCGCCGCGAACGCGCGCCACAGCGCGGCATGCGTGAGCGGCAGCAGCCGGCCTGACTGGCTGGTGCCCAACACCAGGCCTTGGGCGTCGTGGTGGTCGACGCGCGCCACCAATTGCGCGCCCGCGGCCAGCCCGCCGCGGCTGCGCATGAAGCGAAAGCGGTAATGGCCCTGCACGGCGCAAAAGGGCGAAACATGCAGCAGCTTGCGCGCCACGGCTTCACGACCCCAGGCCGCGTGCGGCGGCGCCACCAGGTAGCAGTGACGCTGGCCAAAGGTGTTGTTGACTTCGACCACCACCGCGGCCAGCGAGGCATCGGCGCGTTCGCAGTACCAGAAGCTCACCGGCTTGAAGACCCAGCCGAAGACGCGCGGAAAGCACTGCAACCAGATCTCGCCATCGGCGTCATGCACGCCTTCGCGTTGCAGCAATTGCTCGACCCAGGCCAGACAGTCGGCGCCGCCCGCGCCATGGTCGCTGTCGCGAAAGCTCACCCACGCGGCCCGGTTGCGCGCCAGTTGTCCCGGGCCCTGCGCGCGCAGGCTGCGCAAGGGCAGCAGCACAAAGTACGCGGGGTAGGCAAAGCGGTGCAGCAGCGGGCGCACGCGAGCATGGCGCACCATGCCGCGGCCGAGCAAGGCGGTGTGGGTTGGGCTCGATGCCATCACGCCACCCTGCGCAACGCGCTGCGGCCCGGGTTGGGCTGTGCCCAGCGCTGGCGCAGCGCAGCGGCCACGGCCAGGCCGCTGGCCAGGCCGTCTTCATGAAAACCATGGCCGGCCCAGGCGCCGCAGAACCAGCGGCTGCGGCGGCCCTGGATGGCGCCCAGCCGGGCCTGCGCGGCCAGGGCGGCGGCATCGAACACCGGGTGCGCAACCTGGTATTCACCGTGCACCGTTTCGGGCCGCGGTTCGCGCCGCGGGTTGAGCGACACCAGCACCGGCTGGTTGAAGGGCAGCGGTTGCAGCTTGTTGATCAGGTAGTGCAGGCAAACATCACCCGGTGCCGCCTGGCCGGCGGGCGTGCCCTCGTAGTTCCACGCCGCCCAGGCCAGCGGGCGGCGCGGCAGCAATGCGGCATCGGTGTGCAGCACGGCGCGGTTGTTGCGGTAGCGAATGCCACCGAGCACCTGTTGCTCGGCCGCGCTGGGGCGGGCCAGCAAGGCCAGCGCCTGGTCGCTGTGGCAGGCCAGCACCACGGCGTCGAACCACTCCACACCCTGGTCGGTGGTGACCGAGGCGCCGACCTCGTTGACGCCATGGTCCACCCGGCGCACCGGGGTGTGCAGCCGGGTGTGTGCCAAGCCGTGGACGATGCGCCGCACGTACTGCCGCGAGCCGCCCACCACGGTGCGCCAGGGCGGGCGCTGGCTCAGCTGCAGCAGACCATGGTTGTGGCAGAAGGCCAGCAGGCTGCGCAGCGGGTAATGCTGCATTTGCTCGGGCGCGCACGACCAGATGCACGCCACCATGGGCATGAAGTAGCCGCTGCGGAACAGTTCGCTGTAGCCATTGGCTTGCAGGAATTCGCCCACCGTGTGCTCGCGGCAGGGGCCGCCCAGGACGATGGCGCGCGCCTGCGCATTGAAGCGAAAGACCTCGCCCAGCATGCGCCAGAACGCAGGCCGCGCCAGGTTGGCGCGCTGCGCAAACACACTGTTCAGGCTGCTGCCACACCACTCGAAGCCGGTGGCCGGCCATTGCACCGAGAACGACATGTCTGACGGCGCGGTGGCCACGCCAAGCTCGGCCAACAGCGCAATCAGCTTGGGGTAGGTGCGCTCGTTGAAGACCAGGAAACCGGTGTCCACGCCGTGGCTCACGCCACCCAGCGTGACGTCCACCGTGTGCGCATGGCCGCCGAAGTGCCCGCCGGCTTCGAACATCGTCACATCGGCCTGGTGCCGCAGGCTGTGCGCCACCGCCAGCCCGGCGATGCCGGCGCCGACCACCGCCACGCGCTTCATGGCCAGGCCAGGCACTGCGTGGCACCCGGCAAGAAAGAGGTCTGTTTGCTCATGTTTGAACTATACAGTCTATATTGTGACTGTGTAGTTCAATGTTGAACGCAAAGGTCTTTTCGACCTGGCCCGCTGCCGCGGCGCCAGGCAGGTCAGCGCGCCGCCAGGCCGTTGAAGCAAGTGGTGGTGATGAGCTCGACGATCTGTTCGTCGCTGTGCGTGCCGCCCGCCTTGAGCAGGCCCAGCACGGGGTCGCAGGCGCGGGCAAACACGGTGTACAGCACCAGTTCGGCCGGCAGCTTGCGATCCAGCGTGCCTTTCTTCTGCGCCGCCGTGATCCAGGCACCCAACTGCTCGCTGACCTGCATGAGCAAGTCGAGATAGGTCTTGTTTTGCGCCAACGCCGCGCGCAGCGCCGAGTTCTGTGCCGGCAGGCTGGGCATGGCACCGGCCAGTTGCAACTGCAGCGCCCAGCGCACCACGGCCTTGAGTTGCTCCAGCGGCGCGGCCTTGGGCTGCGCAGCCAGCGCCTCGATGACGCCCAGCCCGCGTTGCAGTGCGCGCACCATGGCGGCGGCGGCCAACGCCTCTTTCGACGGGAAGTGCTTGTACAGGCTGGCCTTGGCAATGCCGACATCGGCGGCCACCTCGTCCACCGTCATCGCTTCGTAGCCCTTTTCAGCCAGCAGCCGGTTCACGGATTCAACGATGGCGTCTTCACGCACCTGCAAGACTTGCTGTTTGAACGAGGCGCGCGGCATGCAGGAATTCTAAGTACGCCGTTTCACAAGCCTGCGCACGAATGAAATCTGCCAACGAGCGCCGCCTACCCGCACTGCCCCACGTACCCGCAGGCGGTGCAGAAGTCGCAGCCGTCACGGTGGATCAGCGTGGCATTGCCGCATTCGGGGCAGCGGCTGCCGGGCAGCGTCTTGGGTGCGCCGCCTGCCCCGCCCACGGGGGCTTGCAGCAGGCCCAGCTCGTGCAGCGGCAGGCCTTCTTCATTCAGCACGCCCAGCATGGCGTAGCGGTGGATCACCAGCCGCGCCACGTAGGCCACGGTGCTGGGCCACAGTTGCTGGCGCCGCTCACCCGGCACCGGGGCCATGAACTGGGCCAGCGGCTCGCCCACGTTGAGCAGCTTGCGCAGCTTCATGCCAATCCAGGCCGGGTCGTGCACGCGCATGTCCAGCGACAGCGCGCGCGCCAGGCCGTCGAGCGCGCGCGGGTAGTTGCCTGAAAAACCCATGGCGCAAGGCCGCGTGATGGTGCCGCCCGGCTTGTTTACATCGGGCGCAGGCAAGCTCACCTCCTTGAGCGTGACGGTGAACTCTTCGTGCGCGGCCGGGTTGCTCACGTCCACCGCCCAGGCCAACGTTCCAGATGAGTCTGTGCGCGGCTCGTCGACGCTGAACATGGCGTCCAGCACCGGCGTGGCCGCCGCCGCGTCGGCAAATGTGCCGAGCTGTTCGCAGCGCCAGCGGATCACCGCCGCCGTGGCCGCCACCACGCCGGGGAACAAGCGGCGCTGGCCGTGCGGCGGGAACGGCATTTCGAAGGCCCGCTCCTCGGCCACCGTGGCCAGGGCGTCGAGCTTGAGCTTGAGCCACTGCGCATCGTTCACCCGCATGTCCATCGACAAGGTCTTGGCCAGCGCAGCCAGGCCGCGCGGCTGCTCGGCCCCGTTGACCCAGACTTCAAACGGCAGGGTGCGGCCGAACAGGCCGGCATCGGGCCCAGGCTCGCCCGGCAACTCGCCCACGAAGAGCGCAAATTCGCCGTGCGGGTGCTGGATCATGAAGCTCCAGGCCGGGTTGCCAGAAGGCATTTCGGGCCGGCCCGGCCAGCGCAATGAGGTGAGCACCGCCGCGGGCAGCCGTTTGAGCAGCAGGCGCTGGTTGGCTTCATCCGTTCGCAACGGCGCCGGCTGCGCAGCCGGTGCGTCCACGCTCAGCACCGAGCCGAGCACAGCGTTGGGCCGGTAGGTGGCCAGGCCCTTCAAGCCGGCATTCCAGGCCTGCATGTACAGATCCTTGAACTCGGCATAGGGGTAGTCTTCTGGAACGTTAACCGTCTTGCTGATGGCGGTGTCGACATACGGCGCCACCGCGGCCACCATGGCGGCGTGCTGGGTGGCGCTGAGTTCCAGGGCATTGACGAACGCCGGCGGCAGCGCCGCGTGTTCGCCATGCAGGTGCCGGTACAGCCGCCAGGCGTGGTCTTGCACCGCGTATTCCTTGAAGCCACCATCGGGCTCGCGCTTTTTGCGCGTGTAGCTCCAACTGAAGGCCGGCTCGATGCCGTTGCTGGCGTTGTCGGCAAAGGCCAGGCTGATGGTGCCGGTAGGGGCGATGCTCAGCAGGTGCGAGTTGCGTAGGCCGTGGGCGCGGATGCGGTCTTTAAGCTCGGCCGGCAGGCGGCTGGCGAAGCTGCCGCCGCTCAAGTACAGGTCGGCGTTGAACAGCGGGAAGGCGCCACGCTCGCGCGCCAGGTCAACTGAAGCGTTGTAGGCCGCGTCGCGCATCACCTCGGCGATGCGCAGCGCCTGCTCGCGCGCCGCCGGCTCACCGTAATGCAGGTTCAGCATCACCAGCGCATCACCCAGGCCGGTGAAGCCCAGGCCGATGCGGCGCTTGGCCTGCATTTCGGCGCGTTGCTGCGGCAAGGGCCAGACGGTGACGTCAAGCACGTTGTCGAGCATGCGCGTGGCCACGGCGGCCACCTCGGCGAAGCCAGTTTCATCGAACGTTGCAGTGGCCACGAAGGGCCGGCGCACGAAGCGGGTGAGGTCGATGCTTCCCAGGCAGCAGCAGCCGTAGGCGGGCAGGGGTTGCTCACCGCACGGGTTCGTGGCCTGGATGCTTTCGCAATAGTGCAGGTTGTTGTCTTGGTTGATGCGGTCCAGGAACAGCACGCCGGGTTCGGCATGGTCATACGTTGAACGCATGATCTGTTCCCACAACTCGCGCGCCCGCAGGCTGCGATACACCCATTGGCCATCGGCACGCTGGAAGACGCCGGCCGCGCGCGTCTCGGGGCTGGGCGCGGCGCGATGCACCAGCTCGAATTCGGTGTCTTCCTGCACCGCGCGCATGAAGCTGTCTGTTATGCCCACCGAGAGGTTGAAGTTGGCCAGGTCGCCGGCGTCCTTGGCGTGGATGAAGGCTTCCACGTCGGGGTGGTCGCAGCGCAGCACGCCCATCTGCGCGCCGCGCCGGCTGCCGGCCGATTCCACCGTTTCACACGAACGGTCGAACACGCGCATGTAGCTCAGCGGCCCCGAGGCCTGGCTGCGCGTGGCCGCCACCCAGGCTCCGCGCGGGCGGATGCGCGAAAAGTCGTAGCCCACGCCGCCGCCGCGGCGCATGGTTTCGGCGGCTTCGCTCAGCGCGGTGTAGATGCCGGGGTGGCCGTCTTCGGGCTGGGAAATGGAGTCGCCCACCGGCTGCACGAAGCAGTTGATGAGCGTGGCGGTGAGGTCGGTGCCGGCGGCGGAGTTGATGCGCCCGGCCGGTATGAAGCCCGCGGCCAGCGCCGACGCGAACTTGGCTTCCCACGCCGCGCGCTGTGCCGGTGCCTCCACCGCGGCCAGCGCGCGCGCCACGCGGGCCTGCACGTCGGCCACGCTGTGTTCATCGCCTTTGGCGTATTTTTCTTCCAGTACCTCGCGGCTGATGGCCTGTTCGGGCAGGCTGGCGAGGCTGGGTTCGGGCTTGGTCTGGGCTTGCATGACACGGCTCTTGGGGTACGGGCCAGGCACGATACACCTGTTCAAAATCCCAGTACCCGGCCGGCCTTCAAGACCCGCGCGGCCGCCGCCAGCGCCAGACCAGAAACCCCACGATGGCCAGGTTGAGCAGGTTCCAGCCAATGCCGTTGATGAACGCGGCGCGGTACGAGCTGGTGGCGTCGAAGATGGCGCCCGACATCCAGCCCCCCAGTGCCATGCCCAGCAGCGTGGCCATGAGCACCGTGCCCACGCGCGCGCCGGCGTCTTTTGGCGTGAAGTGTTCGCGCACGATCAGCGCATAGCTGGGCACGATGCCGCCCTGGAACAGGCCGAACATGGCCGACACCAGGAACAACGACACCACGCCTTCGCTGAACAAAAACATCACCAGCGCCAGGCCCTGCAACACCGACCCTAACAGCAGGGTGCGCAGGCCGCCGATGTGGTCGGAAATCCAGCCCGACAGCAGCCGGCTGACCACGCCCATGCCGAGCATTACCGACAGCATCTGCGCACCGCGTGCCGCGCCAAAGCCCAGGTCGCCGCAATAGGCCACGATGTGCACCTGCGGCATGGCCATGGCCACGCAGCAGGCCAGGCCGGCCACGGAGAGCAGGGCCTGCACCGTGCCCGGCGCCAACCCCAAGGGCCGTTCGCTGCCCTGTGTGTTGCCCACGCCGCCGGCCAGCGCCGCGGGCGGGCGTTCGCGATACAGCAAGGCCAGCGGCAACATGGTGGCCAGGCAGAACACGCCCACGCCGAAGTACGTGGCACGCCAGCCGCTTTGTTCAACAAAGTGTTGAATCACCGGCGGCCACACTGCGCCGGCCACATAGTTGCCGCTCATGCAGATGGCCAGCGCCATGCCGCGCCGGCGCGTGAACCACAGCGAGGTGTCGGCCACCAGTGGCGCGAAAGTGGCCGATGTGCCCAGCAAGCCCAGCAGCAGGCCTTGCGCGGCGATGAACCAGAACAGCGTGGGTGCTGCAGATGCGGCGATGAAGCCCAGCCCAAGGCCGGCACCGCCCAGCAGCAGCGGCCACATCACGCCAAAACGATCGGCCAGCTTGCCCATGGCAATGCCGCCAACGCCGAAGCCGATCATGGTCAGCGTGTAGGGCAGCGAAGCGTCGGCCCGATCCACGCCAAAGTCTTTCTGCACGCTCGGCAGCACCACGCTGATGGCGTACATGCCGCTGCCGCCCAGCGTCATGAGCAGCAGCGACACACCCAGGCGCAGCCAGGCGTAGCGGGATTCGGCGGCGTGGCTCAAACCGCGGCGCTCACAGATCGGGCTGGTAGCGCGCGATCATTTCGTCGCGGCTTTCGGGCGGCGTGGCGATGCCGGTGTGGTCGATCAGCATGTCGCGCGACGAGGGCAGGCGGCTGCGCTCGACCTGCGCCTGTGCACTCCAAAGTTTGGAACGCATGAACGCCTTGGCGCAGTGCAGGTAGGCTTCCTCTACGCGCACTTCAATCACCAGCGGCGGCGTGCGCTTGCCGTCATTGAAAGTGGCGCACACGGCGGCATCGTCGTTCAGCACCGCGCGGCCGTTTACGCGCAGGGTTTCGTCCACGCCCGGGATCATGAACAGCAGACCGGCGCGGCCGCTGGCGATGATGTTGCGCAGGCTGTCCAGGCGCCGGTTGCCCGGTGAATCAGGGATGTAAAGCGTGTGCGCGCCCACCACGCGAATGAAACCCGGTGCGCCGCCGCGGGGCGACGCATCCATCAAGCCCTGCTGCGAGGCCGTGGCCAGCACCACGAAAGGCGACAGCTCGATGAAACGCGTGCAATGCACATCGAGCGCCGCAAGCTGCTTGCGCACTGCGCGCTCGGCCGGCGGTGGGTACAGGCGATGCAGCGCGTCCAGGGTGTCGATCATGCTGCCATGCTATCGCGCCAAGTCGGCGTGGCTTTACGGCAAGATGGGCCCCACCCACACCGCGAAAGCCCCACACCATGACCTACCGCCACATGATCGTCGAGCAAGACGGCGCCGCCGACTGGATCACCTTGAACCGGCCCGAGCAGCTCAATGCGCTCACCACCGAATCGCTGGCCGAGCTGAACGACTACTTCGACCGCGCGCTCACCCACACCGCCGTGCGCGTGGTGGTGCTGCGCGGCGCCGGCCGCGCCTTTTGCGCCGGGCTGGACATCAAGGCCGCCAGCGGCACCTTAAAGCGCGACGCCGCCGCCTTGCTGCAAAGCCAGCGCAACTTCAGCGGCCTGGTGATGCGCATGCGGCGCTGCCCGCAACCCATCATCGGCCTGATTAACGGCGCGGCCGCGGGCGGCGGCTTTTCCATCGCCCTGGGCTGCGATGTGCGCATCGCCGCTGAAGACATGAAGATGAACGCGGCCTTCATCAAGATCGGCCTGAGCGGCTGCGAGATGGGTGCCAGTTACCACCTGCCGCGCCTGGTGGGCACCTCGGTGGCGGCCGAGCTGCTGTACACCGGGCGCTTCATCGACGCGCAGCGCGCCTTGCGCGTGGGGCTGGTTTCCGAAGTCGTGCCGCTCGATCAACTGAAAGCCGCCGGCAAGGCCCTGGCCGACGAGATGCTGGCCACGTCGCCCATGGGCCTGCGCCTGACCAAGGAATGCTTCTGGGCCGCGGTGGACGGCAACGACCTGCCCAGCGTGATTGCCATGGAAGACCGCAACCAGGTGCTGGGCGTGATGGCGGGCAACATCGAAGAAGGCATGAAGGCGTTCATCGAGAAGCGCAAGCCAAGTTACCAGGTGTGATGCCACTTTGTGGTCTCGGTATCACACTGAATTTCGCAGGCGGCGCCAGGGCATGAGCATGCACTTTTGTCACAAAAGTGAAATCAAACGTTGCTATTCGATCATGTGATTGGTCTAGGGTTTCACCCAATGGCCGCAGCCTGAGGAGTTAACCGACATTTCCATCCAACAAGCACTGTCTGTGCGTCAGTGAACAAAGGGGGGAGCGTCATGAAGCCATCATTCGTGCCCGCAGCCAGCGTCAGCGGCCAAGTCTCTACCCCCCCCCACAGCACCCGCTCGGTAAGCCGAGGCGCCGGTTTGCACAGCGCGCGATCACCGCGCTAGTCATTCAATCGCTGATTGCACCGACGGCCACGGTGTGGCACCTGCCAGCGCTGGCTGCTGGCGAAGGTGGCGCAAGTACATGCGAAACGCCCATCCGACAGGGGCCTCCGCTTCAAAACTTCAGCCA
>JAYUQE010000319.1:0-10274 GCA_043756905.1 Burkholderiales bacterium
TTCAAGAACATGAGCTCGCGCGCGGCCGAGACGCTGCGCGAAGACCTCGAATCGCGCGGGCCGGTGCGCTTGTCCGAGGTCGAGGCCGAGCAGAAAGAACTGCTCAAGGTCGTGCGCCGTCTCACGGACGAAGGCGTGATCGTCATGGCCAGTGGCGGCGATGACCAGTTCGTCTGACGCGCTGGTACTGCCGGCGGGGGCCGCACCCTGGCCGGCACCCAGGCCAGCACCACGGCCAACATCACCGCGCTTCATTCCCCGCGAAGCCCTGGGGCCGGTGGCCGCCTGGCAACCGCGCGCCCTGCTGCCCAGCGGCGGGCCCGCCACCCTCAGCGCCGCCGCGGCCAGCCCGGCCGGCGACGTGGCCCAGGCGTTGCGCGCCCAGCTCGCGCTGGCGCGCCAGGCGGGGTACCACGAAGGCCACGCCGCGGGCCTGCAAGCGCTTGAATCCTTCAAGCACGAGCACCGCGCGCAGGTGGCGCCACGCCTGGGCGAATTGCTGCGCAGCTTTGATGCGCAGCTCGGTGCGCTGGAAGCACTACTGGCGCATGGCCTGGCCGACACCGCCGTGCAACTGGCGCGCCAGGTGGTGCGCAGCGAGTTGGTGGCGCGCCCCGAACTGGTGGCCGAGGTGGCGCGACAGGCGCTGGCCGACATGCTGCTCAGCGCGCGCCACATCAGCCTGCATGTGCACCCTGAAGACATCGACTTCGTCGCGCAGGGCCTGCACGAGACCCTGGCCGCACGCGGCGCGCGGCTGTTGGCCGACGCGCAGGTGCAGCGCGGCGGCTGCCGCGTCGAATCAGACCTCGGCTTGGTCGACGCACGCATTGAACAACGCTGGGCCCAGGCGGTGCAGACCCTGGGCGTCAGCTTGCCTTGGGTGGATGCGCCCCCGGCCGCGGCCGCGGCCACAGGCGCATAACGACGGCACTGGACAGCCCAATGGACGGCAGCCCAATGGACAGCCCGCGCGCCAAGCGCTGGCAACGCTACCTGGGTGACCTGCACGCAGCCTCCAGCGCGCCCACGCCACTGCCTTGCGAAGGCCGGCTGGTGCGCGTGGCCGGGCTGGTGCTCGAAGCCACCGGCCTGCGCGTGCCGGTGGGCGCGGTGTGCGTGGTGCGCAGCCCCGGCCAGAGTGACGTGGTGGCTGAAGTGGTGGGCTTCAGCGGCACCCGCGCCTTCCTCATGCCCAGCGGCGAGATGCACGGCCTGACCCCCGGCGCGCGCGTGCTGCCGCACCCGGCGGTGCAGCAGCCACCGCGCTTTGGCAGCACGGGTGCGGCCTGGCGGCCCAGCCTGGAGCGTGGCCTGCACCTGCCGGTGGGCCCCGGCCTGCTCGGGCGCGTGCTCGACCCGCACGGCCAGCCGATCGACGGCCTGGGCGCGCTGCGCCGGGTGAGCCACGAGCCGATGCAACGCCGCGCGCTCAACGCCATGGAGCGCGCGCCGATCCGCACGCCGCTGGACACCGGGGTGCGGGCCATCAACGCCCTGCTCACGCTGGGCCGCGGCCAGCGCCTGGGCCTGTTTGCCGGCACCGGCGTGGGCAAGAGCGTGCTGCTGGGCATGATGGCGCGCTACACCGCGGCCGACGTGATCGTGGTCGGCCTGATCGGCGAACGCGGCCGCGAGGTCAAGGAATTCATCGACGACATCCTTGAAGCCCAGGGCCGCGCGCGCAGCGTGGTGGTGGCCGCGCCGGCCGATGTGCCGCCGCTGCTGCGCATGCAAGGCGCGCACTACGCCAGCGCCATTGCCGAACACTTTCGCGATCAAGGCCAGCATGTGCTGTTGCTGCTGGACAGCCTGACCCGCTACGCCATGGCGCAGCGCGAGATCGCCCTGGCCATCGGCGAGCCGCCGGCCACGCGCGGCTACCCGCCGAGCTGTTTTGCCAAGCTGCCGCAATTGGTGGAACGCAGCGGCAACGGCCTGAACGGCGTGGGCTCGATCACCGCGCTGTACACCGTGCTGACCGAGGGCGACGACCCGCAAGACCCGATCGCCGACGCCGCGCGCGGCATCCTCGACGGCCACATCGTGCTGGCGCGCGAGCTGGCCGAAGGCGGGCACTTCCCGGCCATCGACGTTGAACGCTCAATCTCACGCGTGATGAACGCCATCGTCGACCCTGACCAGGTCTTGCAGGCACGCCGTGCGCGCCAGTTGTTGGCGCGCTACCGCAAGGCCCAAGACCTGATCCAGATCGGCGCCTACGTGCCGGGCCAGGACGCCGAGCTCGACACCGCGGTGCGCCTGCGCGAGCCGCTGCTGGCGTTCTTGCAGCAAGGCATGCACGAAGGCGCCAGCCTGGCGCAAAGCCGGCAGCAACTGGCGCTGGCGTTGCTGGGTTGATGCAGCGTTGACCATGCCCGGCGCCCTGCTCACTCTGCTGGAACACGACACGCGCGAACGCGACCGCGCCGCTGCCGCGCTGCAGCGCGCGCGCGAAGCGGCCGAGCGGGCGCACATGCAGGCCGAGCAATTGCAGCAATACCGGCGCGACTACCAGGGCCGCTGGTCACCGCAAGCGCGCGGCCACAGCAGCGTTGAGCTGCTGCACAGCTTTCGCGCGTTCATGCAGCGGCTTGATGACGCCGTGGCGCAGCAGCATGACCAGGTCAGCATGCTTGATGCGCAATGCGCGCGCGCCCAGGCCGCGCTGCACGCCTGCGAACGCCGCCTGGCCAGCCTGCGGGTCTTGATCGAGCGCCGCCACGCCCTGGCCCTGCAGCAGCAGCGGCGCCGCGAGCAAAAAGAGCTGGACGAATTTGCCCTGCGCCGGGCCACGGCCCAACCTGATAGCGCCCTGCACGGCGACGCGAGCGCCGACGCCCCCACCACTGTCTACTGAAGGCCGCCATGCCACCCACCGCCCTGCCCGCGCTCAGCCCCTTGCCCACCCTGGCCGCTGCCAAGACGACCGCGCCGGGCACGCCCTTCACGCCGCCCAAGCCACCCGACCCGGCGGCCTTTGGCCGTGAACTCGGGCGCGCCCGCGCCCGCGCCGAAGCCGCCGAGGCCGGCAAACACCCGACTGCAGCGCAACACCCCGCGCCGGCGGCCGATGCGTCGGCCCATGCCAACCGGCCAGGCGCTGCCGGGCGCAAGCCGGCGACCAACAACGCTGCGGCTGCGCCCGGCGCTGCCGGCCAGGCAGACCGGCCCCAGCAGCACCCGCACAGTGCGGCCAACACCGATGCCGATGCCGCCGCCGACGGCCGCGGCGATGCCGCCGCCGGTGCGGCGCCGGTGGGCACCGCAGCAGCCCACAGCATGCTGGCTGGCACCACGCAGTCAGCCACCGTGCCCACGAGCGCCATGCCGGCAGCCACAGAGCCCACCAGTGCCACGCTGGCTGCCACCGAGCCTGCTGGCGCCGAAGACACTGCCGCCGCGCCAGGCCGTGCCATGCTTGGCGCGGCCGGCGACAACGCCCCTCAGGCCACAGCGGGGCATGCCAGCCGCCGCTTAGCGCCCGGCACCGGCCCCGGCGCCACCAGCGCCGAGGCCGCAGCGCCAACCGGCCAGTCCGGCACAGAGCACAGCACCGCCCATGTCGCCAGCGCTGCCGCACCGCGCACGCCCGCCGCGCACGCCAGCGAAGCGCAGGCTCAATTGCCGAACGCCAATGCCGCCGCACCGGCCTGGGCCCAGGCGCTGGAGCGCGCCCTCAACCCGGCCAGCGCCACGGCGCCTGCGCAGGCGGATGTTTCAGCCACCCCGGGCAGCCGTGAATTTGTGCCGGCCCTCGGGGCGCAGTTGGCCGTGTTCCTGCGCGGCGGCATCCAGCAAGCCGAATTGACGCTGCACCCGGCCGAGCTGGGGCCCATTGCGGTGAGCATCGCGCTGAACGGCACGGTGGCGCAGATCGACTTCCAGGCCGTCAATGCCTTCACGCGCGACGCGCTGCAGCAAGCCCTGCCGGCCCTGGCCAGCGCGCTGCTAGAGGCCGGCTTCAGCCTGGGTGGCAGCGATGTCTCAGACCCCGGACAGCGCTTTGATGAACGGGGTGGCGGCGGCCAGCATGGCGACCAGGGCGACCAGGGTGAACGATTCACTCCAGGCTGGCGCGAAGGCGCGGGCGCGGCACCACGCGCCGCGCGCCGCGGCGTGCTCGACCTGTACGCCTGAACGCGCTGAGCACCGCACCAACAACGCAGCGTTGCCGGCCCTTATCCGGGCACCGCCGTGGCAGGTGAAATCAACAATGCCGCTAGTTGCCCCTGAACGGGGGCCGGAGAAACCATGTCCACTGCCGCTGCCACTGAAGCGCCCGCTGCCCCGAAGAAGGGCAAGAAGAAACTCATCATCATCATCATCGTGGCCGCCGTGGTGCTGTTGGCCGCTGCCGGGGGCGGCGCCTTGATCTTCATGAAGAAAAAGGCCGCTGCCGAAGAAGAGGCCGATGGCGACGCCGCCACCACCCACGCCCCGAGCAAGGCAGCGCGCGACCCCAAGCACACGCCCACCTTCGTGCCGCTGGACCCGTTCACCGTGAACCTGGCTGACCGCGACGCCGAACGCTTCCTGCAAGTGGGCATGACGCTGGAGATCACCGACCCCAAGGTCGGCGACCAGATCAAGCTCTACATGCCGGCGATTCGCAACAACATCCTCATGGTGCTGGCGCACAAGACCGCGGCCGAGCTGCTGGCGCGCGAGGGCAAGGCCAAGCTGTCGCTGGACATCCAGCGCGAGACCGAACGTGCGCTGGGCGTTGAGCCGCCCGACGCCGATGAAGAAGCCGAGGCCGCGGCGCCTGCCCCGGCGGCCAAGAAAAAGAAGAAGGCCGCGCCGGTGCACCTGGTGAGTGCCGTGCACTACTCGAACTTCATCATTCAGTGATGCCGCAGGCGGTGCGCCGGGCCACTCTGGCCCCGCGCCGCCACGCCAGGCTGCGAGCGCGCGCAGCACGAATGTGCCGCTGCACCCATACCGGCAGCGCTCAAGTACCGAAGTGCAGCTTGCGCAACCAGCGCGCCAGCAGTAGACGCACCGGTTCACTGCGTTCAACCCAGATCGCGCCCACGCCGAACTGGTCGCCCTGCATGGCCGCATAGACGACCTTCACCGTGCCTGAACCGGCCAGCATCTGCTCGGGGTTGGCCGGGTTGGGCACACGCAGGATGATCGACAGCAGCGCGCCCTTGGGCACCGGCTGGTTCACCACCAGGCCCATGCCGCTTTCCGAGATGTCCTTCACCACGACCTCGATGGTGCTGCCATTCGGCAGCTTGAGCAGCGCCTTCCAGAACACGTTGTGGCGCGCCTCGCGCCGGGCATCAACGGCCGTGGCGTTCTGAACGGAGTCGCTCATGCCGGCCGCATGGTTGTCATGTCACGGCCCCGGCGCAGCCGCCGCAGCTGCGCAAGCCGTGATCGGGGTGCCGCTTCAAAGGGGCTCGTTGCAGCCTCGTGCATGGCCGCAATGATCACGTCGCCGGCGCCATCGCAAGCCCGGAAAAGGCCCCCGGCCACGCGCCAGTTCGGCGCTCAAGTTCCGGCGCAGGCCGCTGGTGGGTGTGGCAAACAGGGCTTGATCGGCAGCCCTTATCCGCACATCCGCGCAAGGGCGGCTGAACACAATTCAAACCGACCCCAGCGCCGCACCCCGCAGGCCTGGAAACGCACCCGGCCAGCTCCATGAATCAGCAGATTCTTTCGCAGGACGAAGTCGATGCGCTGCTGCAAGGCATCACCGGCGAGAGCCAGAAGATCGAGGAGGAAGTGGCGCCTGCCGGCACCGAGCGGCGCTACGACCTGGCCAGCCAGGAACGCATCGTGCGTGGGCGCATGCCCACCATGGAGATCATCAACGAGCGCTTCGCACGCAACATCCGGTTAGGTTTGTTCAACCTCATCCGCAAGAGCCCCGAAGTGGCCATTGGCGCCATCAAGGTGCAGAAGTACAGCGCCTTCCTGCGCGAACTGGTGGTGCCCACCAACTTCAACATCATGGCGGTCAAGCCGCTGCGCGGCTCGGGCTTGATCGTGTGCGACCCCACGCTGGTGTTTGCCGTGATCGATGCCCTGTTCGGCGGCGTGGGCAAGTTCCACACCCGCATCGAGGGGCGCGATTTTTCGGCCACCGAGCTGCGCGTCATCCGCCGCCTGGTCGACACCATCACGGCGGAATACAAGAAGGCTTGGCACGGCATCTACCCGGTTGAGCTGGCATACCAGCGCAGCGAGATGCAGCCGCAGTTCGCCAACATCGCTAGCCCCAGCGAGGTGGTGGTGAGCTGTACCTTTTCGCTGGAGATTGGCGACAGCAGCGGCTCGATCCACTTCTGCATTCCGTATGCCACGCTGGAGCCGATTCGCGACGTGCTGTATTCATCGGCGCAAGGCGACGCCAGCGAGCCCGACCGGCGCTGGGTGAACCTGCTGAAAGTGCAGATCCAGTCGGCCGAGGTCGAACTGGTGGCCGAGCTGGCGCAGGCCCGCGCCACCGTGCGCCAGTTGCTGGCGCTCAAGCCGGGCGACTTCATCGAATTTGAACTCGAACCCATCATCCAGGCCAAGGTCGACGGCGTGCCGGTGTTCGACTGCGGCTACGGCACCACCAACAAACACTACTCGATCAAGATCGAGCAACTGCTGACCAACTCCACAGCGGGCTGGTTGGGCGAGGGCAACCATGTCGGCTGAAGCAACAGGCACTCCCGTGATGTCGGAAGAAGATCGCATGGCGGCGGAATGGGCCGCTGCACTGGAGGAAACCAAGTCCGCCGGCAACGCCGCGGCCGACGCCGCTTTCGACAGCGTGGCCACGGCCGTGGTGGCACCGCCAGCCACACCCGTGGCAGCCCATGCGGCCACACCGGCAGCATTCGCCCGCCTGACGCCCACCGCACCGGCCGGGGCCGGCAACGACATCAACATGATCCTGGACATCCCGGTGCAGCTCAGCGTGGAGCTGGGGCGCACGCGCATCCCGATCAAGCACATCCTGCAATTGGCGCAGGGCTCGGTGGTGGAGCTCGAGACCTTGGCCGGCGAGCCGATGGACGTGCTGGTTAACGGCTTTCTCATCGCGCAAGGCGAGGTGGTGGTGGTGAACGAGAAGTTCGGCATCCGCCTGACTGACATCGTCACGCCCAGCGAACGCATGCGCCGGCTGAGCAAGGCCTGAGAGCCTGTGACCATGGAAGCAGCCACCGCAACGGGATCGTTCACGCCCATCCTCTGGTTCTTCGCCGTCATCGCCGCCATTCCGCTGGCGCTGTGGCTGTTCAAGCGCAGCGCGCTGGGCGGCGGGGTCACCGGCCACAGCCTGATGCGCAGCGTGGCGGTGCTGCCGCTGTCGCCGTCGCAGCGCGTGGTAACCGTTGAGGTGGGCAGCGGCGACGAGCGGCGCTGGCTGGTGCTGGGCGTGACGCCTTCGAGCATCACCACCTTGCACAACATGCGCGCACCCGCGCCGAGCGAAGACACCGCCAACACCACGCCGCCCGGCACGGTGGGCGAAGGCTTTGCCGCCTTGCTGGCGCGCACGCGCGGGGCACCATGAACCGCAGCGCCCGCACCGGCTTTGCGCTGGGGTTGTTGTGCGCCAGCCTGCCGCTGTTCGCGCAAGGCGCGGGGGCGCCGGGCCTGCCGCTGGTGGTGGCGCAAGGTGCGGGGGGCACCAGCTATTCGGTGCCGATCCAGACCCTGCTGGTCTTCACCTCCCTGAGTTTTCTGCCCGCGGTGTTGTTGCTGATGACCGGCTTCACCCGCATCGTCATCGTGCTCTCGCTGCTGCGCCAGGCCCTGGGCATGCAGGCCGCGCCGCCCAACCAGGTGATCGTGGGCCTGAGCCTGTTCCTCACCGCTTTCGTGATGGGCCCCACGCTCGACCAGGTGTACGAACAGGCCTACCAGCCCTTCGCGGCCAACCAGATCGCGTTCGATGAAGCGCTGAAGCGCGGTGAAGCGCCGATGCGCAGCTTCATGCTCAAGCAAACGCGCCAGGCCGATGTGCAGCTCTTTGCCCGCCTGGCCAAACTGCCGGCCGATGTGAAGGGCGAGAACGTGCCGCTGAAGGTGCTGGTGCCGGCCTTCGTGACCAGCGAGTTGAAGAGCGCGTTCCAGATCGGCTTCCTGATCTTCATCCCGTTTCTGGTGATCGACATGATCGTGGCCAGCGTCTTGATGAGCCTGGGCATGATGATGCTCAGCCCGGTGTTGGTGGCCCTGCCCTTCAAGCTGATGCTCTTTGTGCTGGCTGACGGCTGGAACCTGCTGTTAGGGTCGCTGGCAGCGAGTTTTGCGCAATGAACGAGGGGCTCACATGAACGCCCAGCAGGTTTTCACGATTGGGCATGAAGGGCTGATGCTGCTGCTGATGGTCAGCGCGCCGATCCTGATGACCGTGCTGGTGGTGGGCCTGGTGATCAGCGTGCTGCAAGCGGCCACGCAGATCAACGAGGCCACGCTGTCGTTCGTGCCCAAGGTGGTGGCCGCGGTGCTGGTGCTGGCGGTGGCCGGGCCGTGGATGCTCAACACGCTGGTTGAATACCTTCAGCGCACGATTCAGTCGATCCCGTCTTTGGTCGCGTGATCACCTTCACTGAAGCTGAAGTGCTGGGCTGGCTCAACCCGCTGCTGTGGCCCTTCATCCGTGCCCTGGCGCTGTTCTCGG
This sequence comes from Burkholderiales bacterium, assembly GCA_043756905.1. Lineage (GTDB taxonomy): Bacteria > Pseudomonadota > Gammaproteobacteria > Burkholderiales > Burkholderiaceae_C > Rubrivivax. The sequence goes on from JAYUQE010000319.1 coordinate 8,636, forward strand.
CGCTGCCGGTGCTGGGCACGCGCAACGTGCCGGCGCGCGTGCGCGTGGCGCTGGCCGGCTTCATTGCCCTGGCCGCCCAACCCAGCCTGCCCGCGATGCCGGTGGTGGCGCTGGACAGCCTGCCCGCGGCGCTGCTGGTGGTGCAGCAGGTGGTGGTCGGCTTGAGCCTGGGGTTTGCCGTGCGCATCGTCTTCGCCGCCGTGGAAGCGGCGGGCGAACTGGTGGGCCTGGAGATGGGCCTGAACTTCGCCGGCTTCTTCGACCCCATCAGCGCCACCCAGGCCACGGCAGCGAGCCGCTTTTTCGGCACCCTGGTGGCCTGGTTGTTCATCTGCATCAACGGCCACTTGCTGGTGATTGCGGCCCTGGTGCACAGCTTCCAGACGTTTCCGGTGGGCCCCGAGCCGCTGGCCTTTTTGCGCGCGGTGCAGCCTCAGACCTGGGGCGCGGTGATCTTCGCCACCGGCTTGTGGATCGCCCTGCCGATGGTGGCCATGCTGTTGTTCGTGAACCTGGTGCTGGGCGTGATTTCGCGCGTGGCGCCGCAGATCAACATCTTCGCGGTGGGCTTCCCGGTCACGCTGTCGGTAGGCCTGGTGGGCATGATGCTCACGCTGCCCATGCTGCAAGCGCCGTTCACGCAGGCGCTGGAGAAGATGCTCTCGGCGTTTTGAGTCAGGTGCGATTCAGGCGCGATTCAGGCGCGCAGGCCGTCTTCGATGCGCGGCTGGCACAAGTAGCGCAACACAAAAGCCCGCGTTGGCTCGGCCGTGCCGGGCTCGTGCACCATGCTCTCCAGGGTGTCGCTGCTGCGCCAGGCCAGGTGGCGCGCCACGTTCGCGTCGAATTGAATGGTTCGAAAAGCACTGCGAAATGACCCGTTGATGCGTGCAGCCCGCAAGCCATGCCCTGGCGGGACCCAGCGGTGCAGCGCGAAACGTCCCAACGCAAAGCCGGTGCCGTAAGTGCGAGGGTGCTCGGGGTGGGTGGGGGCTGAAGCCGCGGCCGGCCCTGGCGGGCCGGCTGCCCTCAGTCAAGGGCCTTCGGGGCGCGCCGCCTGACTCGCTTGGCTCACGGCCTGGCCATGGGTCTCATCAATGAGGGGGATATGCGCTGCTGTCACAGCGCTTCAGCGCCGGATTCGCCGCTACATTGCGTCTCGCGTGTGCCGCAACTGCGCGGCCACCTTCCCGACTTCAGTCTTCCAATCAAACGAGAAACGCCCCATGAATACGTATTACAAGCAAAGCCTGCTGGCATGCGCCGTCACGCTGGCGCTGGTCGCCTGTGGCGGTGGTGGGGGCGGCGATTCGGGTGGCACGCTGGTGGATACCACAGCCGCCGTCAACCTCAGCGGTGTCGCCTCCAAAGGCCTGATGGTTGGCGCCGCGGTCACTGCCCACGCGGTGAACGCCGACGGTTCCGTCAACCCCACGGCGTTGGCCGGCCCGGTGGACACCAATGCCAGCGGCGCCTACGCGCTGACCTTTAACGCGACCAAAGATCAGCCCTACGTCATCCGCGTCACGGCCAAGGCCGGAACCACCCATCTCGATGAAGTCAGCGGTGTGGCGCAGGCCCTGCCGGTCGGCTTCACGATGCGCACCCTGATCGTCCCGGCTACGAGCGGCGCGATAAC
>JAYUQE010000320.1:0-10270 GCA_043756905.1 Burkholderiales bacterium
CCTGCAAATGACCACGAGCAAGGATGTGCTCGAAGCACTGTCCGGCGGCACCGGCCCGAGCCGGGTGCTCATCACCCTGGGCTACAGCGGCTGGGGCGCCGGCCAGCTTGAAGACGAACTCAAGCGCAACGGCTGGCTCACGGTCGACGCCGACCCCCAGGTCATCTTCGACACGCCGGTTGAGCGGCGCTACGACCGTGCGGTGTCGCTGCTGGGGTTCGACCCGCTGATGCTGTCGCAGGAGGCGGGGCACGCCTGATGTCGGCCATGCCTTCGCTTCTTGCGCCGCAGACATTCCTGGCTTTTGATTTTGGTACCCGCCGTGTTGGCGTGGCCTGTGGCAGCACTATGCTGGGAACGGCCCAACCGTTAACCACGCTGGCCCATGAAGGCGAGGCCCGGTTCACCGCCATTGCCGGCCTGCTGAAAGAGTGGCAGCCTGCTGCCTTGGTGGTGGGTGTGCCGCGCCACCCCGACGGCGCGGCGCATGAAAACACCCGCCGCGCCGAACGCTTTGCGCGCCAGTTGCACAGCCGCTTCAAGCTGCCGGTGCACGCGGTGGACGAGCGCTACACCACCACCGCGGCGCGCGAGCAAGGCGCGGCGGATCTCGACGCCGCCGCCGCGGCCTTGATCCTGGAACAGTACTTCCGCGAGGCCGCCCTGGCGAGCAAACATGAGTGAACTGCTGCTCGACGCCGAGGCCTTGTATGCGCAATTGCGCAACGACCTGCGCGCGCTGCTCACGCCCGACAGCGTGCTGGTTGGCATCTGGTCGGGCGGCGCGTGGCTGGCCGAGCGGCTGCAAGCTGACTTGAACCTGCCCGGCAGCGCCGGCGTCATTTCCAGCTCGCTGCATCGCGACGATTTCAGCTCCCGTGGCCTGGCCGCCAGCACCGACGCCACCAAGCTGCCGTTTGCCATCGACGGCCGCCACATCGTGCTGGTGGACGATGTGCTGTACACCGGGCGCACCATCCGCGCCGTGGTCAATGAGCTGTATGACTTCGGCCGCCCGTCGCGCGTGAGCCTGGCCGTGCTGGTTGACCGCGGTGGGCGCGAGCTGCCGATCCAGGCCGACCTGGCCGCCGCGCGCGTGGTGCTGGCGGCCAGCAAGAAGCTGCGCCTGACGCGTACCGCCACAGGCAGATTAACGTTTGCCGTGACTGAGACCGCCTGAGTGCTGGCGCGCCGCAACCCGCAGCTCAACGCGCATGGCGAGCTGATCCACCTGCTGTCCATCGAAGGCCTGCCTCAGGCGGTGCTGACCCATATCCTCGACACCGCCGGCACCTTCCTCAGCGTGAACGACCGCGATGTGAAGAAGGTGCCGCTGTTGCGCGGCAAGAGCGTGTTCAACCTGTTCTTCGAGAACAGCACGCGCACCCGCACCACGTTCGAGATCGCCGCCAAGCGGCTGAGCGCCGACGTCATCAACCTCGACATCGCGCGCTCCAGCACGGCCAAGGGCGAAAGCCTGCTCGACACCATCGCCAACCTGTCGGCCATGCATGCCGACATGTTCGTGGTGCGGCACAGCGAAAGCGGCGCGCCCTACCTGATCGCCCAACATTGCGCGCCGCATGTGCATGTGGTGAATGCCGGCGACGGGCGCCATGCCCACCCGACGCAGGGGCTGCTGGACATGTACACCATCCGCCACTACAAGAAGAGCTTCTCGGGCCTGGTGGTGGCCATCGTGGGCGACATCGTGCATTCGCGCGTGGCGCGCTCGGACATCCACGCCCTCACCACCCTGGGCGCGGCCGAGATCCGCGCCGTGGGCCCCAAGACTCTGGTTCCGGGTGACTTGCAGGCCATGGGCGTGCGCGTGTGCCACGACATGGCAGAAGGCATCAGGGGGGCCGACGTGATCATCATGCTGCGCCTGCAAAACGAGCGCATGAGCGGGGCCATGCTGCCCAGCGCGGCCGAGTTCGCCAAGGTCTATGGCCTGACCGACGAAAAGCTCGCGCTGGCCAAGCCCGATGCCATCGTGATGCACCCGGGCCCCATCAACCGCGGCGTGGAAATCGCCACCGCGGTGGCCGATGGTGCGCACAGCGTGATCCTGCCGCAGGTCACCTTCGGCATTGCGGTGCGCATGGCGGTGATGTCGATCATCGCCGGCAATGAAGCATGAAGATCCTCATTCGCAACGGCCGCGTCATCGACCCGGCCAGCGGGCGCGACGAACGGGCCGATGTGGCCATCGCCTCGGGCCGCATCCTGCGCATCGGCCAGTTAGACGCCGGCTTCGCGCCGCAACGGGTGATCGATGCCGCCGGCTGCGTCGTCGCACCCGGCCTGGTCGACCTGGCCGCGCGGCTGCGCGAGCCCGGCAACGAGCACCAGGGCATGCTGGAAAGCGAGCTCAACGCAGCCGCGGCCGGCGGCATCACCAGCCTGGTGTGCCCGCCCGACACCGACCCGGTGCTAGACGAACCCGGCCTGGTGGAAATGCTCAAGTTCCGCGCCCGCAAGTTGAGCCGCTGCCGGCTGTTCCCCCTGGGCGCCCTGACGCGCGGCCTGCAAGGTGAGGTGTTGACCGAACTGGTGCAGCTCAGCGAAGCCGGTTGCGTGGGTTTTTCGCAGGCCGAAGTCGCCGTGGCCGACACCCTGGTGCTGCTGCGTGCGCTGCAATATGCCGCCACCCACCAGCACACCGTGTGGCTGCGCCCGCAAGACGCCTTCCTGGGCCGCGGCGTGGCGGCCAGCGGTGCGCTGGCCACGCGCTTGGGGCTGGCCGGCATTCCGGTGGCGGCCGAGGTGTTGGCGCTGCACACCATCTTCGAGCTGGTGCGCTCCACCGGCGCGCGCGTGCACCTGTGCCGCCTGAGCAGTGCGCGCGGCCAAGGCTGAAGGCCTGGCCATCACGGCTGACGTGAGCATCAATTCGCTGCACCTGACCGATGTGGACATCGGTTACTTCAACGCCGCCATGCGCCTGACCCCACCACTGCGCCAGGGTGCCGACCGCGACGCGCTGCGCGCCGGGCTGGCCGACGGCACGATCGATGCCCTGGTGAGCGACCACAACCCGGTGGATGAAGACGCCAAGCACCTGCCCTTCGGCGAAGCAGAGCCCGGTGCCACCGGCGTGGAGCTGCTGCTCAGCCTGGGCCTGAAGTGGGGTGCCGATGAAGGCCTGACGCTGGCGCAAACCCTGGCCTGCATGACCTGCCACCCGGTGCGCGTGTTGGGCGATGCGCTGGGCTCGCTGGCGGCCAGCGCCGGGCAACTGGTGGAAGGTGGCGTGGCTGATGTGTGTGTGTTCGACCCGCAAGTGGAATGGATGGTTAACCCGCAGGCCCTGCTCAGCCAGGGCAAGCACACGCCGTTCGCCTTTGGCCACACCGGCATGGCCATGCCCGGGCGGGTGCGCGCCACGCTGGTGGCCGGCGTGCTGGCCTACGAGTCGGCTTGATCACTGGCCGGGCGTGATGCGCACGATGCGCGCTGCTCTGCGCCTGGCCGCCGTGCTGGCCCATGTGCTGCACGGCATGGCCGTGGTGGCTCTGACCTGGCGCTACGCCAACGCGGCGCAACGCGAAGCGCGCATCGCTTGGTGGTTTGGCAAGTTCCTGCGCCTGCTCGGCGTGGGCCTGCGCGCCAGTGGCGGCTTCAAGCCCGGTGCGTGCCTGCTGGTGGCCAACCATGTGTCGTGGCTGGACATCCTGGCCATCCATGCCGTGCACCCGCGCGCGCGCTTCGTGGCCAAGGCCGATGTGCGGCACTGGCCGCTGCTGGGCTGGCTGATCGGCGCCACAGGCAGCCTGTTCATCGAACGCGAACGCAAGCGCGACGCGCTGCGCGTGGTGCACCAAATGGCCGCGGCGCTGGAGGCGGGCGATTGCGTGGCCGTGTTCCCCGAGGGCACCACCGGCGCGGGGCTGCCACTGCTGCCCTTTCATGCCAACTTGCTGCAAGCCGCCATCGCCACCGCCACGCCGGTGCAGGCGCTGGCGCTGCGCTATGAAGACGCGCACCAGCGCTTCAGCCCGGCGCTGTTGTGGCTGGGCCAGACCACCTTGGCGCAAAGCGTCTGGGCCACGCTGAACGGGCGCCAGCTCACCGTGGTGATCGAAGTCATGCCGCCGCGGCGCAGCGACCACGCCGACCGCCGCGCGCTGGCGGCATCCTTGCGCGAAGACATCACCACCGCGCTGGCGGGCCCACCATGATCGAACAAGTCCTGGCCTTTGCAGATGAAGCCACGCTGGCCGGTGGCCTGGCGCGCGCGCTGGGCTGCCCGCTGGCGCTGGTGGCCCAGCATGCGTTTCCCGACGGCGAAACCAAGCTCACCGCGCCCGCGCAATTGCCGCCGAACGTGGCCGTGCTGCGCGGCCTGCACCAGCCTAATGCCAAACTGGCCGAGCTGCTGCTGCTGGCGCCGGCTTGCCGCGAGCTGGGCGCGCGCCGGCTCACGCTGGTCAGCCCCTACCTGGCCTATATGCGCCAGGACATGGCCTTCAACCCCGGCGAGGTGGTGAGCCAGCGCCACCTGGGTGCGCTGCTGGCACGCTCGTTCGATGCCGTGGTGACGGTGGACCCGCACCTGCACCGCATCCAAAGCCTGGCCGAGGTGATGCCGGGCTGCCGCGCGCATGCCGTGTCGGCGGCTGACCTGCTGGGCGCCTGGGCGGCGGCACATTGCCAATTGCCCCTGTTGCTGGGCCCGGACGAAGAAGCGGCGCAATGGGTGGCCCGCGCCGCGGCCTCGCAGGGCCTGGAGCATGGCGTGTGCCGCAAGCTGCGCCACGGCGACCGTGACGTGAGCGTGAGCCTGCCGGCGCTGCACTTCGCCGGGCGCGAAGTGGTGTTGATTGACGACGTGGCCAGTACCGGGCGCACCTTGGTCGAAGCCGCGCAAGCTGTGCTGGCCGCGGGGGCGCGCAGCGTGGATGTGGGCGTGACCCATGCGCTATTCGTGGGCGATGCGCTGGGCGAACTGGCCCGCGCCGGGGTGCGCCATGTCTGGAGCACCGACAGTGTGCCCCATGGCAGCAACGTGGTCAGCCTGGTGCCGCTGTTGGCCGCGGCGCTGCGCCAGCCGTGATGTACCAGCCCTGATACACCGGCCTTGAAGCGCCGCCGCTACTTCAAGGCCTGAACCGCGGCCAGGCGCTCGGCGCCATAGGTCTTGGCAAAGTCGGCGTAGGCGCCGTCCACCGCCTGGCGAAAGGCCGGCTGCGAGACCTTGGCCACCACCTTCACGCCGTTGCGCTTCATCACGGCAAGGTGCTGCCGATGCTCGCGCCCGGCGGCGGCGCGGTGCACCTTGGCGGCCTTGGCCGCCGCAGCGGCGAACACCTTTCGATCTGCCGCGGAAGCCTTGTCCCAGGTGGCGGCAGACACCGCCAAGAGTGCCGGCACATAGGCATGGTTGGTCAGCGTGACATGCTTTTGCACGCGGAAAAACTTGGCCGCGTCCATGGTGGCGATGACATGCTCCTGGCCGTGCAGCGTGCCTTTTTCCAACGCGCCGTAGACCTGCTCGAACGGCAGGCTCACCACCTCGGCGCCCAGCGCCTTGAAGCCGGCCTGCATGGGGGCGGAATCTTGCGTGCGCAGCTTCAGGCCTTTGAAGTCAGCGGGTTTGACCAGTGCGCGCTGGCTGTTGCTCACATGGCGAAAGCCCTGCTCCGTCCAGGCCAGGCCAACAATCTTGTGCGCTTGCAGCTTGGCGATGAGCTCCTGGCCCAGCGGCCCGGCCAGTGCCTTGCGCGCGTGGGCCAGGTCGCGGAACAGGAAGGGCACTTCGACGATGCCGATCTCGGGCACCTTGCCCACCAGGCCCGCAGCGCTGACATGGGCCACGTCAAGCGTGCCTTGTTGCAGCGCGTCAGCCAACTCGGCCTGCGCGCCTTGCGACGCGCCCGTGCCGGCGCAGCGGTAGCGGCCCTTGCTGCCCTTCATGACCTGCGCACAAAAGGCCTGCATGCTCTGACCCAACGGTGAATCGGCCGCGCTGGCGTGGCCCACCTTGAGCGTGGCCTGCGCGCTGGCGGCGCCGGCCAGGCCCAGCGCAAAGGCCAGGGTCATGGCTTGAGTCAAACGTTGCAGGGTCATGAAGCGGGCTCCAGATTGTTCGCGGCATTGCAGCATGGCAGGCGCGGTTCGGGCAATCAGCAGCAACACGGGCTGGCGCACGGCTTCAGGTGTTGCCCTGGTTGGCCACCGCGGCGGCGGCGGCTTCGGCGGCCGCAGCGTCGCCCAGGTAGTAGCGCCGCAGCGGCTTGAGCTGGGCATCGAGCTCATAGACCAGCGGAATGCCGTTGGGGATGTTCAGGTTGACGATGTCGGCGTCGCTGATGCCATCAAGGTGCTTGACCAGAGCGCGCATCGAGTTTCCATGCGCGGCCACCAGCGGGCGCTGGCCGGCGCGCAAGGCCGGGGCCAGCACGTCGTTCCACCACGGCAACACGCGCTCGACGGTGTCCTTCAGGCATTCGGTCAGCGGCACCTGGCGCGGGCTCAGGGCGGCGTAGCGCAGGTCGCCGTGCTCGCAGCGGGCGTCGGTGGCGGTCAGCGGCGGCGGTGGCGTGTCGTAGCTGCGGCGCCAAATGAGCACCTGCTCAGCACCGTATTGGCGCGCCGTCTCGGCCTTGTTCAAGCCTTGCAAGGCGCCGTAGTGGCGCTCATTGAGCCGCCATTCATTCACCACCGGCAGCCAGGTGCGCTGCATCGTATCGAGCGCATGCCACAGCGTCCAGATGGCGCGCTGCAAGACCGAGGTGTACGTCACATCAAATTCAAAGCCGCCTTCGCGCAGCAGCCGCCCGGCTTCGCGCGCCTGGGCCACGCCGGTGGCGGTGAGTGGAACGTCGGTCCAGCCGGTGAAGCGGTTTTCCAGGTTCCAGGTCGATTCGCCATGGCGAACGAGCACGAGTTTGATCATGGGTGCGAGGCGGCCAAAGTGGGAGGTGGGGGCGGTCGACGGGAGCAATGCGGGGCAAAAAGGGTCGGAATTCTATAATCGACGCTTTTGCAACCTGAGCAGCCCACGCCGTGAATTTCATCGTTGAGAACTGGATGTTGATCCTCATGGCCTTGACCTCGGGCGGCCTGTTGGCCTGGCCGATGCTGGCCAAGGGCGGCGGCATGGGGGCCGTGTCGGCCACCGAGGCGGTGCGCCTCATCAACCGCGAGAAGGCGGTGCTGATCGACGTGAGCGAGCCCGCCGAATTTGCCGCCGGCCACGCTGCCGGCGCGCGCAACGTACCGTTGGCCGGCCTGGCAGGCGCCAAGGCCCTGCCTACGAACAAGACCTTGCCCGTGGTGGTGGTGTGCCCCACGGGCACGCGTGCGCGCCGCGCGGCGGCGCAGTTGCGTGCGGCGGGCCATGAAAAGGCCAGTGCACTGGCCGGTGGCCTGGCGGCCTGGCGCGAAGCGAGCCTGCCGGTTGAAAGGGCTTGACGCACAGCGCCAGCGCGGCGCGCAGGCCCGCGCCAGAATCCGGCCGCTTTGCAACCCGATGAGGAACGCCGCATGAATGCCGTGCGCATGTACACGACCCAGACCTGCCCCTACTGCGTGCGCGCCAAAGCCCTGCTGCAGCAGCGTGGCGTGGCGCAGATTGAAGAGATCCGTATCGACCTCGACCCGGTGCAGCGCGACCAGATGATGGCCAGCACCGGGCGGCGCACCGTGCCGCAAATCTTCATCGGCGCCACCCATGTGGGCGGGTGTGACGAGCTGATGGCGCTGGATCGCAGCGGTGGCCTGGCGCCGCTGTTGGCCGGGACATAATCCGCCCCTTTTTTCAAGCCTTGCCCTGCCTCGCCCGCCAGCCCACCGGCGCCGGGCGCCACGTTCAAACCGAAAGCCCGCACCATGGCCGAAGCCGACCTGACCCCCGTGTTCCAGATCCAGCGCATGTACTTGAAGGACTTGTCGCTGGAGCAGCCCAACTCGCCGCAGATCCTGCTCGAACAGCAGGCCCCGGCGGTGGACATCAACCTGTCGATGGGCGCGCAGAACGTGGCCGACGGCATCTTTGAAGTCACGGTGACGGCCACGGTGACGACCAAGGTTTCTGACAAGACTTTGTTCCTGGTGGAAGCCAAGCAGGCCGGCATCTTCGAGATTCGCAACGTTCCAGAAGAGCAGATGCAGGGCATCGTGAGCATCGTGTGCCCGCAGATGATCTACCCCTACCTGCGCGCCATCGTGTCCGACGTGTGCACGCGCGCCGGCTTCCCGCCCATCTTGCTGACCGAAGTGAACTTCCAGGCCATGTTCGAGGCCCAGCAAGCCCAGACCGCCGCGGCCGGCGGCAACGGCGCGTCGCGCATCATCACCAGCGTTTGACGGATGCCAGCAGCGTAACCCGCACGCTGCGGCCATGAACATTGCCATCTTCGGCGCCGGCGCCTGGGGCACGGCGCTGGCGGTGGCCGCCGCGGCGCGCCATGACGTGCTGTTGTGGGCGCGCGGCGCGCCGCACGCGGCAGCGTTGAATGCGCAGCGCAGCAACGCGCGCTACCTGCCGGGCGTGGCCCTGCCGCCGGCACTGCGCATCAGCGCTGACCTTGCGGCCACCGTGTCGCACGCACAGGGCGGTTTGGCGATCGTCGCCACGCCGATGGCGGCCTTGCGCGAGACCCTGACTTACCTGCCGCGGCAGCAGCCGGTGTGGTGGCTGTGCAAGGGCTTCGAGCAGGGTACGTTTCAGCTGGGTCATGAAATCGCGCGCGAGCTTGCGCGTGCAGCGCCGTGCGGCGTGCTGTCCGGCCCCAGCTTTGCCATCGAGGTGGCCCGCGGCCAACCCACCGCGCTGGTGGCGGCCAGCGCTGACGCTGCCTGGTGCGAGCAGGCCGTGGCCGCGCTGCACGGCGCCAACTTGCGCATCTACACCAGCACCGACGTGGTGGGCGTGGAAGTGGCCGGGGCCGTGAAGAACGTGCTGGCCATCGCAACCGGCATGGCAACGGGCATGGCAACGGGCATGGCCACCGGGATGGCCGATAGCCAGGCTGCGCAGGGCGGCGTGGGTGCACCGGGGCTGAATGCGCGCGCCGCGCTCATCACTCGCGGCCTGGCCGAAATGACGCGCCTGGGCGTGGCCCTGGGCGCGGCGCCGGCCACCTTCATGGGCCTGTCGGGCCTGGGCGACCTGGTGCTCACGGCCACGGGCGAGTTGTCGCGCAACCGCCGCGTGGGCTTGCTGCTGGCGCAAGGCCTGAACCTGCCCGAGGCGTTGGCGCAACTGGGCCATGTGGCCGAAGGCGTGGCCAGCGCCGCGGCCGTGCTGGCACGCGCGCGGGCCTGTGGCGTGAGCATGCCCATCACCGAAGAAGTGGTGGCCGTGCTGCAAGGCCACCTCACGCCGCAGCAGGCGCTGGGCTTGTTGATGGCGCGCGACGCGCGGGCCGAGGACGTGTAGCGCAGCGCAGCGCTACGCCAGGCGGCGCTACGCCGCGCCGGCGTAGCCGTTGCAGCGCCAGGCTTCGAACACGGCCACCGCCACGGCGTTGCTCAAGTTCAGGCTGCGCTGGCCGGCGCGCATGGGCAGGCGCACGCGCTGCGCGCTGGGCCAGGCGTCGCGCAAGTCATCCGGCAGGCCGGCTGTTTCGTTGCCGAACACCAGCCAGTCGCCGGCGCGCCATTCGACTTGGCTGAACGGGCGGCTGGCGCGCGTGGTGAAGGCAAAACAGCGCTGCACATCGGGCTGCTCGCTGGCGATGAATGCGGCCCATGAGGCATGGCAGCGCAGTGGCGCGTACTCGTGATAGTCCAGCCCGGCGCGGCGCAGCAGCCGGTCTTCCAGCGAAAAACCCAGCGGCTCGATCAGATGCAGCGTGCAGCCGGTGTTGGCGCACAGGCGGATCACATTGCCCGTGTTCGGCGGGATTTCAGGCTGCACGAGCACGACGTTGAACATGTTGGCTCAATGCGTGTCGGGCGTGCGCGCCAGCACATAGACATCGACCGCGCTGGCACCGGCGCGGCGCAGCACGGTGGCGGCTTCGCGCAAGGTGGCGCCGGTGGTCATCACGTCATCCACCAGGGCCACGCGCCGGCCGGTCACCTCAAGCTGGCGGTTTGGTTGCAGCATGAAGGCGCCACGCAGGTTGGCCAGGCGCTGGGCGCGGCTCAGGTCGGCCTGGTGCGCGCGCTGCACGGGGCGCAGCAGCAGCGCGGGCGCCGCCGGGCAGCGCAGGTGGCGGGCGAGCTGGCGCGCCAGTTCCCAGGCCTGGTTGTAGCCGCGCTCGCGCAGGCGCTGCGGGTCCAGGGGGATGGGCAGCAGCAAGGCCGGTGCGGGCGC
>JAYUQE010000321.1:0-3659 GCA_043756905.1 Burkholderiales bacterium
TGTCTCCGGGTGTGCGGCTGTGTGCGGCTATGAGCCGCGGTAGGTGGAATAGGCCCACGGCGACACCAGCAGCGGCACGTGGTAGTGCGCAGCGGCGTCGGCAATGCCGAAGTCGAGCAACACCTGGTCGATGAACGCGGGCTGCGGCAAGGCCACGCCGCGCGCACGGAAGTACGGCGCCACGGCGAACACCAGCCGGTACAGGCCCACCGCCATGGCCGCCGCGTCGAGCAGCGCGCCGCCGTCATAGCGGCCGTCGGCATTCAGCGTGAAGGCCTTCAGGGTCGTGGCATTCGGCCCGTGCAGGCGCTGCAACGTGACCTGCATGCCCGCTGCCGGGCAGCCGTGCATGGTGTCGAGTACGTGCGTGCTGAGGTGTCCCATGGGCGGCCTTTCATGCCGGCGCGTTGCCGGCGCGGGGCCGCTGCCTGGGCCGCGCCGCCGGTGTGAACAAGGTCACGAAGTGTATACACTATCGTGCACAAAACAAGCCGCCCTGACCCGCGCCCACCCTCGCCATGGCCAAGACCCGCGTGCTGCCGAAGGCCCGGCCGGCGCCCCCCGCCGCCCCGCCCGCAGCGGCGGGTGCCACCGAACGCATCGTCGCGTCAATCACCGCGGCCATCGTGGAGCGCCGGCTGATGCCGGGCACCAAGCTGTCGGAGCAGACGATCGCCGACGTCTTTCAAGTCTCGCGCACGCTGGTGCGCCAGGCGCTGAACCAGCTCAGCCGCGACCGGCTGGTCACCCTGGCGCCGGCGCGCGGCGCGTTCGTGGCCATGCCCAGTGTTGATGAAGCACGCCAGGTGTTCCAGGTGCGCTCGATGCTCGAAGGCGCGCTGGCGCGCCAGCTCTGCGCGTGCATCAGCGACCGGCAGATCGCCGAACTGCGCAGCCACCTGCGCAACGAAGCGGCGGCGGTTGCGCGCACCGATGTTCCCGGGCGCACGCGGCTGCTGGCCGACTTTCATGTGCTGCTGGCACGCATGCTGGGCAACGAGGTGCTGGCGCAATTGCTGCGTGACCTGCTCAGCCGCTCGTCGCTGATCGCGCTGATGTACCAGTCCTCACATTCGGCGGCCCATTCGCAGCAGGAACATATGCTGATCGTCGACGCGCTGGCCAAACGCGATGCCCGCGCCGCGGCCAGGCTGATGACGCAGCACCTGGCCGCGGTGGAACATAACCTGCACCTGAACCCGCACGGCGCAGACCTTGGCGCCGCGCTTCGCCCCGCGGTTTGAATCCAACATGAACCACCACACCACACCACCTGCACGCTACCTGCGCGACCTGCGCGGCCATGGCCGCCAGCCACCGCATGCGCACTGGCCCGGCCGCGCGCGCGTGGCGCTGCAGTTCGTGCTGAACTTCGAGGAAGGCGGCGAGAACAGCGTGCTGCACGGCGATGCCGGCAGCGAGCAGTTCTTGTCGGAAATGTTCAACCCGCCGGCGTTCGCGGCCCGGCACCTGAGCATGGAAAGCGTCTACGAATATGGCGCGCGGGTGGGCGTGTGGCGCATCTTGCGCGAGTTCGAGCGCCGCGCCTTGCCGCTCACCGTGTTCGGCGTGGGCATGGCGCTGGAGCGCTGCCCGGAGGTGACGGCCGCGTTCAAGGCCCTGGGCCACGAGATCGCCTGCCACGGCTGGCGCTGGATCAGCTATCAAGGCGTGGCTGAAGCGGTTGAGCGCGAACACCTGGCGCTGGCCATGGCACGCATCCAGGCGTTAACCGGCGAACGCCCGCTGGGCTGGTACACCGGGCGCGACAGCCCGAACACGCGCCGCCTGGTGGCCGACCACGGCGGCTTCGAATACGACAGCGACCATTACGGTGACGACCTGCCCTTCTGGCTGCATGTGCGCAAGACCGACCAGACGCTGGCCCCACACCTGGTGCTGCCCTACACGCTCGACGCCAACGACATGCGCTTCGCCTTGCCGCAGGGCTATTCGCACGGCGATGAATTCTTTCAGTACCTGCGCGACGCCTTCGACGTGCACTACGCCGAGGGCGATGAACGGCCCGCGATGATGAGCATCGGCATGCACTGCCGCATCCTCGGCCGGCCTGGCCGCATGCGGGCATTGCAGCGCTTTCTCGACCATGTGCAGGCGCACGACCGCGTCTGGGTCGCGCGGCGCATCGACATCGCGCGCCACTGGCGGGCGACGCATCCGTTTGACGCCAACACCGCCTTTGTTTGGGAGTGAACCCGTGCTGACCCTCGACCCGATCAACGCCGCCAGCGCCGACCAGTTCGTCGAGCTGCTGGCCGGCACCTATGAACACTCGCCATGGATCGCGCAGCAGGCCGCGCCGGCGCGGCCCTTTACCAGCCTGGTGCATTTGAAGCTAGCGCTGGCCCAGGTGGTGCGCGCAGCGGGCCGCGAGGCGCAACTGGGTTTGATCCGAGCGCACCCGGAACTGGCGGGCAAGGCCATGCTGAGCCGCACGCTGACGGCCGAATCCACCGCCGAGCAAGGCCAGGCCGGCCTGACCGCATGCACCCCTGCCGAGCTTGCCCACATCCACGATCTCAACGCCCGCTACAGCGCCAGGTTCGGCTTCCCCTTCATCCTGGCCGTGCGCGGGCCACGTGGCGTGGGGCTGAGCAAGGCCGAGATCATGGCCACCTTCGAGCGGCGACTGGCCAACCACCCCGACTTTGAATTGGCCGAGTGCCTGCGCAACATCCACCGCATTGCCGAGATCCGCTTGAACGACAAGTTTGGCCACACGCCAGTGCTGGGCAACCAGGTGTGGGATTGGGCCGAGCAGTTGTCGACGCACAGCGACCCGGGCTATGCCGAGCGCGGTGAACTCACCGTCACCTACCTCACCGCGGCCCACCGCGCCTGTGCGCAGCAGTTGACGCACTGGATGCGCGCCGAGTGCGGCTTTGACAGCGTTGAGATCGACGCCGTGGGCAATGTGGTGGGCCTGTATCACGGCAGCGACCCCAACGCCAAACGCCTGCTCACCGGCAGCCACTACGACACCGTGCGCAACGCCGGCAAGTACGACGGGCGGTTGGGCATCCTGGTGCCGATGGCCTGCGTGCGTGAATTGCGCCGCCAGGGCCGGCGCCTGCCCTTCGGCATTGAAGTGATCGGCTTCGCCGAAGAAGAAGGGCAGCGCTACAAGGCCGCCTTCCTGGGCTCGGGTGCGCTCACCGGCCAGTTCGACCTGGCCTGGCTGGAGCAGCAAGACGCTGCCGGCATCACCATGCGCCAGGCGATGCAGCAAGCCGGGCTGTGCAGCGAAGACATCCCCTCGTTGCGGCGCGATGCCACGCGCTACCTCGGTTTTGTTGAAGTGCACATCGAGCAAGGGCCGGTGCTGAACGAGCTGGATTTGCCGCTGGGCATCGTCACCTCCATCAACGGCAGCGTGCGCTATGTGGGCGAAATCATCGGCATGGCCAGCCATGCTGGCACCACGCCCATGAACAGCCGCCGCGACGCCGCCACCGCTGCGGCCGAGCTGGCCTTGTTCATTGAACAGCGCGCCAGCACGCAGCCCCACCTGGTGGCCACGATGGGCATGCTCGAGGTGCCCAATGGGTCGATCAATGTCGTGCCCGGCCGCTGCAAATTCAGCCTCGACATCCGCGCCACCACCAATGAAGTGCGCGATGCCTGCGCGCAAGACGTGC